>RXJP01000131.1:0-4834 GCA_003963315.1 Rhodocyclaceae bacterium
TTCTTCTGGCTGCCCCTGCGCCAGCGCCACCTGTATTGCCGCGGCTGGGTGTGGACCGCCCTCTGGCTGATCAAGCATGTGCTGGGCATACGCTATGAAGTACGCGGTGCGGAGCACATCCCCGCCGGCGCCTGCGTGGTGATGGCCAAGCACCAGTCGGCCTGGGAGACCATCGCCCTGCAACAGATCTTCCTCGGCTCCGTGTTCGTGCTGAAAAAGGAGCTGCACTGGCTGCCCTTCTTCGGCTGGGCCCTCGCCCTCAACCCCATGATCGCCATCAACCGCGCCGCCCAGCGCGATGCCCTGAAGCAGGTGGCCAAGATCGGCGCGGCGCGACTCAAGGCCGGCTACCGGGTCATCATCTATCCCGAGGGCACCCGCATCGCGCCGGGGCTGAAGGGCGAATACAAGCGGGGCGGCGCCTTCCTCGCCAAGCAGGCCGGCTTTCCCGTGGTGCCCGTGGCCCACAACGCCGGCGAGCTGTGGCCGCGCAATGCCTTCGTCAAACGGCCCGGCCTGGTCACGGTCAGCATCGGTCCGGTGATCGACCCGGCCGGACTCACCACCGAACAAATCACCCGTCAGGCCGAGGAATGGATAGAGGGCGAAATGCGCCGCATCAGCCCCCAGCGTTATGCCGTCGGCAGCCCAACCCCCAGCAGCGAGGTCACCCCATGAAGCCACGCAACCCGCAACTCTCCCTCCGCCTCGACCTGGGCGGCGATACCGCCAGCCAGGAAGCCTGGGCCGAGGGCGCGCCTTTGGCCTTTCTCGGCAGCCATGTGACGCTGACCCTGGACACCGCCCACAAGCAGCCCACCCTCGACGGCGTGGTGCTGCACCTGCCCCTGCCCCCCGAGGCCACGCCGCGCCAGATACAGGATGCCGCCGAAGCCTGGCTGCGCAGCGAGGCCAAGCACCTGCTCAGCGAAGCCATCCACCGCCACTCGGCGCGGCTGCGCATCACCCCGCCCAAGCTGGCCCTTTCCTTCGCCGCCCGCAGCCACTGGGTGCATGTGGAGGAGGATTGCCTGCGCTGCAACTGGCGCCTGGTGGAACAACCCATGGCCATCATCGACCAGGTGGTGGGCAGCGCGGTGGGCAGCCTGCCGGCCCGCGCGGAAGAAGGCGACCTGTTCGCCGCCTTCGCGTGAATGGACGGCGCTTCCAGCGCAGAGGCCACAAGGACCCCGGGAGCGCAGAGAAAAAACATGTGTTCGGCTTTCTCAACGGCTTTCCCACCCCCGCGCTGGACGAGGCGGGACTGCTGATGACTGCCGCCGAGCAACTGCCCCTGTTCCGTTTGCCGCCGGCGGAAGCCCCGGCCAAGACCCGCCATGTGCAATTGGGCAGCCGCATCGTCAGCTACACCACGCGCCCCGCCCAACGCCGCATGAGCCTCAATATCGACGAACGGGGCCTGCGCGTCAGCCTGCCCCGGGGCGTGCCCCTCCGCGAGGTGGAAGACTTCATCCGTCGCCATGGCGAATGGGTGCTGACCAAGCTGGACGAATACAGCAGCCGCGAAGTGCGCCGCCAGATCATGCTCCACGACGGCCAGCGCCTGCCCCTGCTGGGCGGCGAGGTGACCCTGCGCATCGGCCAGGGCAACAATCGTTTCCGCTGGTTCGACACCCTGCTGGAACTGCTGCCCCGGCCCCATGCCGACATCGACGCCCTGACCCGCCGCGCCTTCCAGGGCAAAGCCATGGAAGTGTTCGAGAAACGCATCCACCTCTTTGCCGAACAGGGCGGCTACGACGTGCCCGCCCTGTCCCTCAGCGCTGCCCGCACCCGCTGGGGCAGTTGCAGCCGGGAAACCGGCATCCGCCTCAACTGGCGCCTGATCCATCTATCCCTGGACTTGATCGATTACGTGGTCTGCCACGAACTGGCCCACCTGCGCCAAATGAACCACAGCGCACGCTTCTGGTCTGAAGTAGCCAAGCTGTGTCCGGACTGGCAAGAAAAACGGCAGGCACTGAAACAGCAAGGCCTCACCCTCCCCATCCTTTGAGAGCCCGATCATGAAAATCCTCCACACCATGCTCCGCGTCGGCGACCTGGAAAAATCCATCGCCTTCTATACCGAAACCCTGGGCATGACCCTGCTGCGCCAGCACGATTATCCCGAGGGCAAGTTCACCCTGGCCTTCGTCGGCTACGGCAGCGAGGACACCGACACGGTGATCGAGCTCACCTATAACTACGGTGTGGACAAATACGACCTGGGCAATGCCTTCGGCCACATCGCCCTGGCGGTGCCCGATGCCGCTGCGGCCTGCGACGCCATCCGCCAGCGCGGCGGCAAGGTGGTGCGGGAAGCGGGGCCCATGAAGCACGGCACCACCATCATCGCCTTCGTCGAAGATCCCGATGGCTACAAGATCGAATTGATCCAGCGCTGATCGTCACCGTAGCGTTGCGCGCCCTGCCGTGAGGGAATTGGTCCGGCTCGCCTGGCCGGTGTTCATCGCCCAGATCGCCATCATCGCCAACGGCATGATCGATACCGTGATGGCGGGCCGCCTCTCGCCCCAGGACCTGGCGGCCATCGGCATCGGCGCCGCCATCTTCGCCTCGGTGTTCATCACGTCCACCGGCGTGCTGCTGGCGGTGACGCCCACCGTGGCCCACCTCTTCGGTGCAGGACGCCATGGCGAGATCGGCGAGGAGGTGCGCCAGGCCGCCTGGCTGGCTTTGGGCCTGCTGCTCCTGGTGGAAGTGTTGTTCCTGTTTCCCGAACCCCTGCTGGCGATTTCCAAACTGAGTCCGGACATGGAACATCGGGTGCGCGACTACCTGGGTGCCCTGGCCTGGTATGCCCCGGCAGCCATGGTACTGCGCCTGTTCCACAGCGCTTCTTCCGGCCTGGGCCTGCCGCGCCCGGCGATGATGTTGAGCCTGCTCACCCTGGCCCTGAAAGCGCCCCTGAACTGGGTCTTCATGTACGGCCACTTCGGCTTTCCGGCCCTGGGCGCCACCGGTTGCGGCGTGGCCAGCGCCTGCGCCAGCTGGATTGCGGCCGGCATCGCCTGTTATTGGTGGGCCACTTGGGCGGATTACCGGCCCTACGGCATCTTCACCCGCTGGAACTGGCCACGGCCCGCCGCCATCAAGGCCCTGCTCAAGCTGGGCCTGCCCATCGGCGCCACCTTCCTGGTGGATGTGACGGCGTTCACCTTCATGGCCCTGTTCATCGCCCGCCTGGGCCCCACGGCCTCCGGCGCCCATCAGATCGCTGCCAACCTGTCGGTGCTGTGCTTCATGCTGCCCACCGCCATCGGCCATGCCGCCGGGGTGCTCACCGGCCAGGCCCTGGGCGCCCGGCAGCCGCTATTGGCGCGGCAGGCCGGCCTGCGCGGTTTCGCCCTGGGCATGGGCTGCACGGTGGTGTTGGCGCTGCTGCTGGCCCTGAACAACCATCGCCTGGCGGGCTTCTACACCTCCGACCCGGCGGTGCAGGCCCTGGCGGCCAGCCTGATCCTGCTGATCGCCCTCTACCATCTCACCGACGGCCTGCAATCCATTGCGGTGAACCTGCTGCGGGGCTACAAGAAGGCCACCGCCCCCATGGTGATCTATGCCGTGGCCCTGTGGGGCGTGGGTTTGGCGGGCGGGGTACTGCTGGGACTGACGGACTGGCTGGGGCCGGCACGGGGGGCGGCTGGGTTCTGGATGGCCGGTACCCTGGCGTTATTGCTGGCCGGCGTGGCGGTGGCTGGCTACTGGTGGCATATTTCCCTCCAGGCCGTGGTCGTTCAAAACAAGCCCGCCGCCACCAACACCACACCGTAACGCAACGTCTTGCCCAAGGCGATCCAGCCGAAGCTGGGCCAGGCAGGCAAACGCAACCAGCCGGCGGCAATACACAGGGCGTCACCCACTGCAGGCAACCAGGACAGCACCAAGGCGACGCAGCCATACTTTTGCAACCAGCCCAGCATGCGTGGCGCAAGGCGCTTCAAGGCCCTTTCCGGCAGCAGGCGGGCCAGGGCGTAGGTGCTCATGCCGCCCAGGGTGTTGCCCAGACTGGCCAGCAGGAAGGCGGGCCAGCATTGCTGCGGGTACAGCTTGACCAGGCCGAACAACAGGGCCTCGGAAGCGCCGGGCAGCAAGGTGGCGGAGAGGAAGGCGGAAGCGAATAGACCGATCAGGCCGGCTTCCGGTGTCATCCATGACGCAAGAAAATCCATGGCGGGATGATAGCGTTACACCTGTTGCCGCCTTCGGCCTGCCGGAAAATTCCATCCATGAGCCAAGTTTCCTTGTTCAAACGACTGCTGGTCCTGCTGCGCCGGGGCCGTGGCCTGCGCGCCGCCGCCCTGGCCGGGCCGCCTTCCTCGCCACCGCCCACGGACTATGCGCCCCTGCCCCCCATCGCCGGCCTGGCGGCCTTGATGCCGGCCCGGGAAGGCAGTGTGCAATGTGCCAGCCCCGCCGGCCTGCACCACATGCGTTACGTGGAATGGGGTGCGGCGGACAACCCCAAAGTGCTGCTCTGCGTGCACGGCCTGACCCGCAACGCCCGCGACTTCGATTTCATCGCCTCCGCCCTGGCCCAGGATTACCGGGTGGTCTGCCCCGACGTGGTGGGCCGCGGTCGCAGCGATTGGCTGCGGGACAAGGCGCTCTACGCCATTCCCCAGTACGTCTCGGACATGGTGACCCTGATCGCCCGCCTCAATGTGGAAAAGGTGGACTGGGTGGGCACCTCCATGGGCGGCCTGATCGGCATGACCCTGGCCGCCCAGATGGGCAGCCCCATCCGCCGCATGGTGCTGAACGACGTGGGACCGCTGCTGGCGGCCAGCGCCCTGAAGCGCATCGGCAC
>RXJP01000131.1:4884-37398 GCA_003963315.1 Rhodocyclaceae bacterium
GGAAAGCATTTCCAATTCGCCACCCTGGCCGAAGCCGAGGCCCATGTCCGCAAGGTGCATGCGCCCTTCGGCCTGTTGACCGACGAGCAATGGCAGCACCTCACCCGTTGGTCGGTCAAACCCGGCCCCGCCGGCGACGGCAAGGGCTTTGTCTTCCACTACGATCCGGGCATTGGCGATGCCTTCCGCCTGGCGCCGATGTTGATGGATGTGAACCTGTGGCCGCTCTACGAACAGATCGCGTGCCCGGTGCTGGCCCTGCGCGGCGGCGACTCCGACTTGATCTCCCACGCCACCCTGGAGGCCATGGCACAACGGGGACCCAAGGCGCAGATTCTCGAATTCCCCGGCATCGGTCACGCCCCCACCCTGATGAGCGAAGCCCAGATCGCGCCGATCCGGGACTTTTTCGCCTCCTCCTGAAAACCTTCTGATACCCTTTTGCCTCTTTTACGTTTCGCCCCCAGCCCGCCATGTCCGGTAAACCCGCTGTGAAATCACCCGCCAAGAAACCCGTCGACTATCTGGAAAAAATCCTCAACGCCCGCGTCTATGACGCGGCCATCGAGACGCCCCTTGAAATCGCCCCCGGGCTTTCCGCCCGCAGCGGCAACCGCATCTTGCTCAAGCGGGAAGACATGCAGCCGGTGTTCTCCTTCAAGCTGCGCGGCGCCTACAACAAGATGGCCCATCTCACCCCGGCCCAGCGCAAGCGCGGGGTGATCTGCGCCTCCGCCGGCAACCATGCCCAGGGCGTGGCCCTCTCGGCCAAACTGATGGGCTGCCGGGCGGTGATCGTGATGCCCACCACCACCCCCAGCATCAAGGTCAACGCGGTGAAAAACCGGGGCGGCGAAGCGGTGCTGGCCGGCGAGTCCTACGATGAGGCCTATGCCCATGCCAAGGATTTGGAGAAGAAGCAGGGCCTCACCTTCGTCCACCCCTACGACGATCCCGATGTCATCGCCGGCCAGGGCACCATCGGCATGGAAATCCTGCGCCAGCATCCCGATGCCATCGATGCCGTGTTCGTGGCCATCGGCGGCGGCGGCTTGGCGGCAGGCGTGGCGGCCTACATCAAGCGGCTGCGGCCGGAGACCAAGGTGATCGGCGTGGAAACTTTCGATGCGGACGCCATGGCGCGATCCATCAAGGCCGGCAAGCGGGTGAAGCTGGATAGCGTGGGCCTTTTCGCCGACGGCACCGCGGTGAAGTTCGTCGGCGAGGAAACCTTCCGCCTCTGCCGTGAGTTGCTGGACGAGGTGATCCTGGTGGACACCGACGCCATCTGCGCCGCCATCAAGGATGTATTCGAAGACACCCGCTCCATCCTCGAACCCTCCGGCGCCCTGGCCATCGCCGGCACCAAGGAATACGCCAAGAAGAAACGCCTCAAGGACAAGACCCTGGTGGCGGTGGCCTCCGGCGCCAATACCAACTTCGACCGCCTGCGCTTCGTCGCCGAGCGGGCCGAGGTGGGCGAGCAGCGGGAAGCCATCCTCGCCGTGACCCTGCCGGAGAAGCCCGGCGCCTACAAGAAGTTCGTCTCCCTGATCGGCAAGCGCAGCATCACGGAATTCAACTACCGCTACAACGACGCCCGGGAGGCCCATGTCTTCGTCGGCGTGCAAGTCGCCAATCGCGACGAAGCCCACAAGCTGGTGGAAAGCCTCAAGCGCCACGACCTGCCGACCCTGGACCTGACCGACGATGAAATGGCCAAGAACCACGTGCGCCATCTGGTGGGCGGTCATGCCAACGGATTGAAGGACGAGCTGCTCTACCGTTTCGAGTTCCCCGAGCGGCCGGGCGCATTGATGAACTTCCTCGAACACATGAGCAAAGGCTGGAACATCAGCCTGTTCCACTACCGCAACCATGGCGCCGACTACGGCCGGGTGCTGGTGGGCATGCAGGTGCCCAAGGGCGACATGAAAGCCTTCAAGGCCTTCCTCGACGCCCTCGGCTATCGCTGGTGGGACGAAACCAAGAATCCCGCCTACCGGCTTTTCCTTGGCTGATCCCCGTACATCCATGTCCTTCGACTTCGACACGCCCATTGACCGCCGCGGTAGCGACTCCCTGAAGTGGTCGCGCTATGCCGGCAGGGACGTGGTTCCCCTCTGGGTGGCGGACATGGACTTCGCTGCGCCGCCAGCGGTGCTGGACGCGCTCCATCACCGCATCGACCACGGCGTGTTCGGTTATGCCAAGGCCTGGCCCTCCCTGATGGAGGCGGTACAGGATCATCT
Organism: Rhodocyclaceae bacterium; assembly: GCA_003963315.1. Classification (GTDB taxonomy): domain Bacteria; phylum Pseudomonadota; class Gammaproteobacteria; order Burkholderiales; family Rhodocyclaceae; genus AWTP1-18. The sequence goes on from RXJP01000131.1 coordinate 7,137, forward strand.
GCAAGGCGAGTACGGCTGGCAAATCGAACCGTCCTGGATCGTCTGGATTCCCGGCGTGGTGGCGGCCTTCAATGTGGCCTGCCGCGCCGTGGGCGGCACGGGGGCCGGGGTGTTCACCACGACGCCGGTCTATCCCCCTTTCCTCACCGCGCCGGAACACTCGGGGCGACATCTGGTGACCCTGCCCCTGGTGCGAAACGGACGACGCTGGCAATGGGACTTCGCCGCCACGGACAAAGCCCTGGCGGAAAGCCGGGCGCGGCTGTGGCTGCTGTGCCATCCCCATAACCCGGTAGGTCGGGTATGGAACGAGGACGAATTGCAGGAGATCGCCCGGCTCGCGGAAAAACATGATCTGGTGGTGTGCTCGGACGAAATCCACTGCGGCCTGGTCCTGGACCCGGCGACGAAGCACAAGCCCCTGGCGGCCCTCTCCCCGGCCATGGCGAAACGCACCATCACGCTGATGGCGCCCTCCAAGACTTTCAACATCCCCGCCCTGTACAGCGCCTTCGCGGTGATCCCCGACCCCGCCCTGCGCCGCGCCTTCAGCCGCGTGATGGACGGCATCATGCCCCACATCAACACCCTGGGGCTGGTGGCCACGGAAGCCGCCTACCGCGATTGCGGCGAATGGCACGGGGCGCTGATCGATTACCTGCGCGGCAATGCCCGTCGTGTGGAAGAAACGGTAGCCACCATGCCCGGACTCTCAGTCACGCCTGTCGAAGCCACCTATCTGGCCTGGATAGATTGCCGTGAGCTGTGTGCCGCCAAAGGCATAGACAATCCGCAACGCTTTTTCGAGAAGGCGGGGGTGGGACTCTCCGATGGATGCGACTTCGGCCTGCCCAGTTTCGTCCGCCTCAACTTCGGCTGCCCCCGCGCCACCCTTGACGAGGGTTTGGCACGCATGGCCGCCGCCATCAACGCATTGCCATGATCAAACCCGACTGTTCCGTGGATGCGGAAGCCTGCATCAACTGGATCGCCTTGGGCATAGGCGATTTTCTCAAGAACGGCTACACCATGAGCCTGCTGGCCTTGAGCCTGGTCGCCCTGCTGCGGGTCCGGGCCAGGGAAAAACAAAAGAATCTCGATCGTCATACCCGCGCCCTGCTGGATAAACACGATCATCGCAACGGCGAGGGCCGCGGAGAAGCCTGGGCGATCAAAGACAACCGGATCGTGGAAAAGGACTAACGGCCAAGCGCTATCGATGGTGATGACCTAAAACAAAGGCCGCCCGAAGGCGGCCTTTGTTCATTGGTATGGCTAGCTTAGAACTTGAAGCCGTAGCCGATGCCGACCAGCAACGGATCCAGAGTGACCTTGCCCACCTTGTTGCCGTTCAGCTTGACATCAGAATCAATTTGAACTTTCTTCACGTCGAAATTGATGTAGCTGTTAGCACCAATTTTGTAGTCGAAACCAATTTGGAAGGCGGCACCCCAGCTATCGTTTTCCAGAGTCAGAGGGGCAACCTTGTTGACCTTGGAGTTGGAAATCAGAGTGTAGTTGATGCCCGCACCCACGTAAGGACGGAAGTTAGATTCCGGCATGAAATGGTATTGCAGGGTCAGCGTGGGGGGCAGTGCATCGAAAGAACCCAGATCGCCCAGCGTTTCAGACTTCACGTTCAACTTTTGGGGATAGGTCAGAATCAGTTCAGCAGCCAAGTTCTTGGTGAAGAAGTAGGTGAAGTCGACTTCTGGAATGGTCTTGTCCTGCACATAGACGTCGCTGGAACCGCGATTAAGCACGCCCGCATCTTCCCATTTTTTGACGGGCTGAATATCCACAGCACGGATACGCATCATCCAATTGCCTTCCGTCTGTTGAGCGAAGGCGGAAGAGGCGCAGGCAAGGGCGGCAACAGCGAGGGCCAGTTGGGTTTTTTTCATGGGGCTTCCTTTCAAGGATCAGAGACAAAGAGAAACCCCGAGAGTAACCATCCCGTAACAAAGGGTTTTGACCCCGGTCAACTCCCTGCTTCGCAGGCGTAGCCCCGTCGTAAGGCTATTGTCAGACGTTGAAAAGGAAGTTCAGTACGTCGCCGTCCTTGACCACGTATTCCTTGCCTTCGGCGCGCATCTTGCCCGCTTCCTTGGCGCCCTGCTCGCCCTTGTAGGCGATGAAGTCGGCGAAGGAAATAGTCTGGGCGCGGATGAAGCCCCGTTCGAAGTCGGTGTGGATCACACCGGCGGCCTGGGGTGCGGTGTCCCCCACATGGATGGTCCAGGCACGCACTTCCTTCACCCCGGCGGTGAAATAGGTTTGCAGTCCCAGCAGTTTGTAGCCGGCACGGATGAGACGGTTGAGGCCGGGTTCCTCGAGGCCCATGTCGGCCAGGAACATCTGTTTTTCCTCGTCTTCCAGGTCAGCGATCTCGGCTTCGATGGCGGCGCAGAGCGCAACCACCTCGGCGCCTTCCTTGGTGGCATGGGCGGTGACAGCATCCAGGTGGGGGTTGTTCTTGAAACCGTCTTCCTTGACGTTGGCCACGTAGAGCACCGGTTTGGCGGTGATCAAGCAGAACTGCTTGATGCTGGCCTTTTCTTCCTTGGACAGATCAAGGGCGCGCACGGGCTTGGCTTCGTTGAGCTGGGCGACGCACTTTTCCAGCACGGCCACCAAGATCTTGGCGTCCTTGTCGCCGGCGGAGGCGGGTTTCTTGTAGCGGGTCAGGGCCTTGTCCACGGTGGCCATGTCGGCCAGGGCCAATTCGGTGTCGATCACTTCGATGTCGCGGATCGGGTCCACCGAGCCGGAAACGTGTACCACGTTGTCGTCGGCGAAGCAGCGCACCACGTGAACGATGGCGTCGGTCTCGCGGATATTGGCGAGGAATTGGTTGCCCAGGCCTTCGCCCTTGGAGGCGCCCGCCACCAGGCCGGCGATGTCCACGAATTCGACGATGGCGTGTTGGATCTTCTGCGGATTGACGATCTTGGCCAGTTCGGCCAAGCGCGGATCGGGCACCTCGACGATGCCGACATTGGGCTCGATGGTGCAGAAGGGATAATTGGCGGCTTCGATGCCGGCCTTGGTGAGGGCGTTGAACAGGGTGGACTTGCCGACGTTGGGCAGGCCGACGATGCCGCACTGGAGAGTCATGGGATTCCTTTGCTGATGACCTTCAAGCTAGCGTCCCCGGCAGGATGGAGGGCCGGGGCGCAACGGGTGACACCCGCGGGAGCTGGGTCGATGGGCCGGCATTGTACCTCCTCAGTCCAACCCGCCGGCCGCCAAGAGGGCTCCCGTCGTCGCGGCGGGCGATTCCTTACATCGACCAAGGGGCGAGTACAGGTGGAATCCGGGCGTTGTCCCGCACGAACCGACAGGGTGTAATCGCGTCAGATAGAGGACGCAAAATTTCCCCTTCCGACACAACCCCATGGACGATTCCCCCACCCGATTGCTTGAGCTTGCCATCTCCCGTCATGGAGAAGGAAAACTGGCCGAAGCCGAGACGCTGTACCTGCGTCTGCTCGACACGCAGGGCGACCACGTGGAGGGCTTGCACTTCCTCGGCATCCTGCGCCACCAGATGTCCCGCAGCGAGGAAGGCATCGCCCTCATGGTGCAAGCACTGACGCTGGATGCCAACAGCGCCGGGCGTTTCAACGATCTTGGCAATGTCCTGCACCAATGCGGTGACGCCGCCAACGCGGCGGAGGCTTTCCAAAACGCGACGCTGCTGGATCCCCGTGATGCCACCCTCTGGAACAATCTGGGTTCCGCCCTCCAGCAATTGGGGAAGCATAACGAAGCCGAGCAGGCCTTTCGGCAAGCCATCGCCCTGAACCCCGACCTGGCGGAAGCCCTCAACAATCTGGCCGGCCTGTTGGCCGCCCGGGGCGACGAAGAGGCGGCGGCGGAGCAGTATTGCCGCGCCTATATCCTGCCTCCGCTGGAAGGCAAGCCGCCACGCATGCTCGCCATCGCCTATTACCGGCTGGAACGCTACGCCGAGGCCGCGGACTGCTACCGGGCCTGGTTGAAGGAAGAACCGGGCAATGCGCAAGCGGCCCACATGCTGGCCGCGTGCTCCGGCGAAGCGGTTCCCGCCCGGGCCGACGACGCCTTCGTGGTGGCGACTTTCGACGACATGGCGGCGGAGTTCGAATACAAGCTGGTGCACCGGCTTGGCTACCGCGGCCCCGAACTGGTGGCCGAATTGCTTGCCTTCGCCGCGCCAGCGCCCGCCAGCCTAGATATCCTCGATTGCGGCTGCGGTACGGGGCTATGCGCGCCGGTACTGCATCCCTATGCACGGCATCTGGCCGGGGTCGATTTATCCACCCGCATGCTGGCCAAAGCGGCGGCGCGGCAGATCTACGACATGCTGACCGAAGACGAATTGACCGCCTACCTGCACCGTCATCCGCAACAATTCGACTTGCTTGTGGCGGCGGATACCTTGATCTATTTCGGCGATCTGGCCCCCGTGTTCATCGCCATGCGGCAGGGGCTGAGGCCCGGCGGCAAACTGATCTTCACCGTGGAAACGGCAACGGGATCGGGCTACGATCTGCACCCGAGCGGGCGCTACCGCCACGATCCGGAGTATCTGCTTTCCACTTTGGCACAGGCGGGCTTTACGCCAATGACCGTGAGGGAAGCGGTGTTGCGGCGGGAGTTCGGGCAACCGACCCTGGGCCTGGCCGTACTGGCGGCGTAAAGCGCCGGGGGCTCAAGGCGCAGGCGCGGGGGGCTTGGCGTTGATGCGACGGGTGGCGCCGTCGATGTCGCCCTTGGCCAAGGCCGGCCAGGCCAGCAGGGCGCGGTCCATGGCGGCGTCAATCTCGGCCTGCTCTTCCTTGCGGGCAGGCTTGAGCACGTAATTCACCACGTCGTTGCGGTCGCCGGGATGGCCTATACCCAAACGCAGGCGCCAGAAATCCTGGGTGCCCAGTTTGGCGGTGATGTCCTTGAGGCCGTTATGCCCCCCCAGGCCGCCGCCGAACTTGAGGCGCATCTGCCCCGGCTGCAGGTCCAGTTCATCGTGCACCACCAGGATTTCCTCCGGCTTGATGCGGTAGAAGTGGGCCAACGCCTGCACCGCCTGGCCGGAACGGTTCATGAAGGTAGCAGGCATCAGCAGCCAGACATTGTCGCCCCTGGCGTTGGCGGCCCAGCCGTGGAAACGGCTTTCCTTGCTGAAGGAGGTGCCCAGTTCCCGCGCCAGGCGCTCACAAAACCAAAACCCGGCGTTGTGCCGGGTTTCGGTGTATTCGGCCCCGGGGTTGCCGAGGCCGACGATCAGTCGCAGGGAGGCCTGCAAGATTATCTCTTGTCGGTCTTCTCGGACTTCTTCTCGGCGGCCGGGGCCGCAGCCGGAGCGGCAACCACGGGAGCGGGCTCCTCTTCAGCCTTGGCGCCCTTGACGGTGATGGTGATGACCACCGGGTCGCCTTCGCCGTGATGCACCACTTCCACGCCCTTGGGCAGGGCCAACTGGGACACATGGATGGAGTGACCAGCGGTCAGGTCCTTGACGTCCACTTCGATGAAGGCGGGCAGGTCGGCGGGCAGGCACTTCACGTCGATTTCGGTGATAACGTGGGAGATCAGGCCGCCCTGGGTCTTGACGCCGGGAGCCATGTCCTGGTTGATGAAGTGCAGGGGCACCTTCTGGTGGATGGCGTGGGTGGCGTCCACCCGCTGGAAGTCCACATGCAGGATCTGCTGCTTGTAGGGGTGGCGTTGCACGTCGCGCAGCAGCACGGTTTCAGCGGCGCCAGCCACATTCAGCTTGAGCACGGAGGAATAGAAGGCTTCCTTGCGCAGGGCCTGGTAGATATCGTTGTGGTCGAACTCGATGGATGTGGGCGTTGCGGTACCACCGTATACGATGCCGGGAACCCGGCCGGCGCGACGCAGGCGGCGGCTCGCACTCGTGCCCTGCAGTTCGCGCTTGGTAGCGTTGATTTCAATGGTCATGATGACTCCAGATAAATAGCCCATCCGCGACCAGACGGGCTGTTGAAAAACCCGGCCGCCTGCGGTAAAGCAAGGCGGCCGGGCAGAAACTTATTCCATGAACAGCGAGGACACCGACTGGTCGTTGCTGATGCGGCGGATGGACTCGGCCATCAGTCCGGCAATGCTGGCCACCTTGATGCGGGGGCACTTTCTCGCTTCCTCGGACAGCGGAATGGTATCGGTCACCACCAGTTCGTCCAGGTCGGAATCGTTGATGCGGCTCACGGCGGTGCCCGACAGCACCGGGTGGGTGGCGTAGGCCAGGACGCGGCGGGCGCCGTTTTCCTTCAGGGCCTGGGCGGCCTTGCACAGGGTGCCCGCGGTGTCTACGATGTCGTCCATGATGACGCAGGTACGGCCGGAAACGTCGCCGATGATGTTCATCACTTCCGACACATTGGCCTTGGGCCGACGTTTGTCGATGATGGCCAGGTCAGTTTCCATTTGCTTGGCGAAGGCCCGGGCGCGCACCACGCCGCCCACATCGGGAGACACCACCATCAGGTCGCCGTAGTGCTGTTCGCCCAGGTGCTTGAGCAGCACCGGCGCGGCGTAGATGTTGTCCACCGGGATATCGAAGAAACCCTGGATCTGGTCGGCGTGGAGGTCCACCGTCAGCACCCGGTCCACGTCGGCGGTTTGCAGCATGTTGGCCACCACCTTGGCGGTGATGGGCACCCGGGCGGAGCGGGGGCGGCGATCCTGGCGGGCGTAGCCGAAGTAGGGGATCGCGGCGGTGATGCGGCCAGCGGAGGCGCGCTTCAGGGCGTCGGCGAGGATCACCACTTCCATCAGGTTGTCGTTGGTGGGCACACAGGTGGGCTGGAGGATGAACACGTCGCGGCCGCGCACATGCTCCAGGATTTCCACATTGATCTCGCCGTCGGAGAACCGGGCGACATTGGCCCGCCCCAGGGAGATGCCCAGTTGCTCGACCACATCGGACGCCAATTTGGGGTTGGCGTTACCGGTAAAGACCATCAGGCTCTCGAAGGACATGGCTGCCTCTGCAAACGAAGCGGGCAGACCACTGCTAACAGCGTCTGCCCGGCAAGTGTTTTGGCAGGGGAGGAAGGATTCGAACCTTCGCATGCCGGAATCAAAATCCGGTGCCTTAACCAGCTTGGCGACTCCCCTACTCGACGTTGAAACTTGGCGAAAACCAAGCGTCCACCGCCGAAAGGACGCGCATTTTCGGCGGTTTTGCGTTTTGCGTCAACCAGAAAATCCAAAAATGGACCGGGTCACGGTTCCGCCAGCGGGTGGCGGTCCAGGCCCTGCGCGACGAAACCCGTCATCTCCGCAGGCAGGGCCGCAGCGGCCTTGCGGGCTTCGGCCTCATCGGCGAATTCGGCGAAACAGCAGGCGCCGGAACCGCTCATGGCGACGCGGCTGGCGCACTCCAAACGCCTCAGCCAGGCCAAGTGCCGGACCACCTCGGGATAGAGGCGGCAAGCCACCGGCTCCAGGTCGTTGCCGCCGAAGCCGGGATGCCAGTCGGCGGGAGCGATAGACGGCGTATCGCGACGCAAGTCAGGGGCGGTGAAGATGGCCGGGGTGGGCACGGCCACCGGGGGCACCAGGACCAGGTACCAGGCTTCGGGCACGGCCACGTCGGTGAAGCGTTCCCCAACGCCTTCGGCGAAGGTGCTGCGGCCATGGATGAAAACGGGCACGTCGGCCCCCAGGGCCAGGCCGATGCTTTGCAGCTCGGGGCGGGACAAGCCGCAACCCCAAAGCTGGTTGAGGGCCACCAGGACGGTGGCGGCGTCGGAACTGCCGCCGCCAAGGCCGCCACCCATGGGCAGATGCTTTTCCAAGTGGAGGGTGGCCCCTTGGCTACAACCGGCAGCCTGTTGCAGGGCCCGTGCGGCACGCACCGTGAGATCGCGCTCCTCGGGTACGCCGGGCAGGGGCGTGGCGAGGGCGATCCGTCCGTCATGGCGCGACTCGAAGCGCAGCCAATCGCAGCAATCGATGAAACGGAATACGGTTTGCAGCAGGTGGTAGCCGTCGGCGCGGCGCCCCACCACATGGAGGAAGAGGTTGATCTTGGCCGGGGCGGGCCAGGCGCGTTGCCAATCGGCGTCGAGGGGGGGGGTCACGGCTTCGCCTCCGCAGGCCTCGCGTTCTGTGGATCGGAATTCAGTTTCCACTGGTCGACCTTGATCCTCACCGTCAAGTCGTCCTGTTGCAACTCCAGCAATTGGGGCAAGGCATTGGGCGCATCGGATTCCCGGCGCAGGATGTCCACCCGCCAACCGGCCACGGGATGGCCGCGACCCAGCACCCAATCGGGCAGATGGGCCAGGGGCAGGTCAAAGCCCAACACTTCCCGCGCCAGGCTGTCGGCATCGGCGGCAGTGACGGTCTTCTGGTCGGAAGTCAGCAATTTGGCGCCCTCGGCGGTCCTCTCCAATTCCGCCAGGCCCTGGCCCAGGGGACCGGTGAGGAATATCCGGTCCAAATCCGGTCCATGCTGCCACTGGATGCCGGCCTGGTAGGACTTTTCCCCTTGCTTCACGGACAGGCGACCTTCCAGGCTGAAGGCCCTGATGGCATCCGTGGCCGGTCGGTCAGGTAGGGCCTGGGGCTCTCCCAGGGTGACGCAGGCGCTAACAAATAAACAGGCCAGCAGCAGGGCCGGCCAGGGGAAATTCCGCTTCAAGGTTGCAAACGCTTGCGGGTGCTGTTGAGCAGTTCGTTGGCCGGGTCGATCTTTTGCGCGGCATCCCAAACCTTGCGCGCCTCGTCCTGCTTGCCTTGCTGCCACAGCACTTCGCCCAGGTGGGCGGCGAACTCGGCATCACTGCGCAGGGCCGCGGCCTTGCGCAACAGGGCTTCCGCTTCCGGCAGCTTGCCCAGGCGGAAATCCAGCCAGCCCCGGCTGTCGAGGATGAAGGGATCGTCCGGCGCCAGGGACAGGGCCTTGTCCAGCAGACGGCGTGCCTCTTCCAGTTGCACGTTGCGGTCGGCATAGGAGTAGCCCAGGGCGTTGTAGGCCTGGGCATGGTCGGGCATCAGTTTGATGAGCTTGCGCAGATTGCGTTCCAGCACCTCATAGCGGGAAAGTTTTTCCGCCATCAGGGAGGTTTCATAGAGCAGCACGGGATCTTCCGGCTGTTCCGCCAGGGCCTTGTCGAGCAGGCCATAAGCATCCTCGGTCTTGCCCTTCTCCGACAGCAGTTGCACCTGGGCCAACAGCAGTTGCACCTTCTCCTTGGGATTCGCGCTGATGGCGTGCTCGAGGCGGACCATGGCCTCGTCCGACTTGCCCTGGCTGTGCAGGATCGCCGCGGCACGGCTTTGCGCCGAAACATAACGGGCATGGCCGGGAGCAACGGCGTCGTAGTAGGCCAAGGCCTCCTCGGGACTGTTGCGATCCTCGGCTGCCTGGCCAAGGTAAACCCGCACGCTGTCCTTGTCGCCGAAGTTCATGGCCAACAAACGGCGCAAGTGCTTCTCGCCGGTAGCAGTATCGCCCACTTGCAGGGAAAGCAGGCCGGCGGCATAAAGCAATTCCGGCGTGTCCGGCTGGATTTCCAGCAACTTGGCGAAAGCCTGCTGCGCCTCCTTGTAGCGTTTGAGCTCCACCAGCAACCGGGCCCGCACCAGCCGGGCTTCGGCATAGTCCTTCTGGTCGCGGCTGCGGGAGGTCAGCGCGTCCACCACCGCCAGGGATTGCTCCGGCACCTTGGATAGGAGCTGGGCCTTGAACAATACGGCCGCCTCCCAGTCGGGCTTGAGGCGGATCGCCTCGTCGATGGCCGCATTGGCCTTGGCTTCGTCCGCTGCGCCGACAGCGGCCAGGGCGCGGGCGTAATGGGCCTCGGGCAGGGACAGGTAAGGCGCACTGACCTGCTCCACCACCCGCTGCACAGCCGCCTTGTCCTGTACCCGGATGAAGACACGATTGACCAGCAGCAAGGCGTTGCCGGCATTGGGGCCTTCGGCCTTGAGGGCTTCGCTCAAGGCGGCAGACAGCTCGTCCACCCTGCCGGTGTTGGCGAGCAGGGTCCACAGGGTTTGCCGCGCCTGGGCGGAGTCAGGCTCCAACTCCAACCACAAGCGGGTGGCCTCCAGGGCCTGGGGCGTCTGCTGGCCGAAAAAGGCCACTTCCGCGGCGCGGCGGGCGATGCGGGCATCCCGGGTATTGCGCGCCAAATCCAGGTAGGCGCTCGCCGCCAGGGGCATCTGGCCACGACTGGCGGCGATTTCCGCCAACAGATATTGGTAGAGGATTTGCCCTGTCAGCCCGCTGCCCGGGTCGTCCTTCCCTTGGATGTCGGTGGCCGCGGCGGCAGGCGCCGCCGGGGCGGGGGCGGCAGGCGCTTCCTCGGCAGCCCCCGCCGCCGACACGAAGCCCGCCAGCAAACCGCTCAGCAGGAAGGCGATGGGACGTCGGGAAAAAGGCTTCATGGCAATAGAATCAGGGAACCGGAAGGCGGTGATGTTAGCAGCTTCACCCCGCCGGCCAGCGCGGCAGATGTTACTGAACGTCACCATTTCCCATTCCCCGGTCAACACCCGACAAGCCCCTTGCCATGCCCGAATTGCCCGAAGTCGAAGTCACCCGCCTGGGTATCGCCCCCTCCTTGGAAGGCCAGCCCCTGCGCCGGGTGATCTTGCGTACGCCGACCCTGCGCTATCCGCTGCCCGCGCAACTGGAGAGCCGCATTGGCGGCCAGGTGCTGCGCTCTGTACGGCGGAGGGGAAAATATCTGCTGCTGGATTTCGGCAGCGGCCAGGTGTTGCTGCACTTGGGCATGTCCGGCAGCCTGCGCCTGGTGGCGCCGGATACGCCGGCGGAAAAACACGACCACGTGGACCTGGTCTTCCCCACAACCGCCCTGCGCCTGCGCGACCCGCGCCGCTTCGGCGCCCTGCTCTGGCTGGAGGGCACGCCGGAACAGGCCGCCGCCCATCCGCTGCTGGCGGTGTTGGGCATCGAACCTTTGTCCGACACTTTCACCCCACGTTGGTTGCTCGACCAGACGCGGGGACTCTCAGCGGCCATCAAAACGACGCTGATGGACGGCCACCGCCTGGTAGGGGTGGGCAATATCTACGCCTCGGAAAGCCTATTCCGGGCGGGGATCGACCCGCGCACCGCGGCAGGGAAAATTTCCCTGAAACGCTACGAACGCCTGGTGCCGGCCATTCGCGACACCCTGCGGGAAGCCATCGCGGCGGGAGGCAGCAGCCTGCGTGACTTCATCCACTCCGACGGCAGCAGCGGCTACTTCCAATTGCAGTCGGCGGTCTACGGCCGGGAAGGGGAACCCTGCCGGATATGCGCCACACCGATCCGCATGATCCGCCAGGGACAACGGGCGACCTTTTTCTGCCCGCGCTGCCAGCGCTGATTTCGTCATGGATATGGGCCTTGACCTCCTGTTGGGCGGCGTGACCGGTCTGCTGCTGGGACTCACCGGCGCCGGCGGCGGCATCGTGGCGGCGCCGCTGCTCATGCTGTTCCTGCACCTGACCCTGGCCCAGGCTGCACCCATCTCATTGATTGCCGTGGCCATGGGAGCGGGGCTCGCCATGGTGCTGGGCCTGCGGGAAGGCGTAGTGCGCTATCGGGCGGCCCTGTTGATGGCCGGCATGGGGCTGCTGGCTTCGCCGGCCGGCATCCGGCTCTCCCTGGTCCTGCCCAACAAACCCTTGGTGATGTGCTTCGCGCTGCTGCTGGCCTATCAGGCGCAAAGGCTGTGGCGCGGTGGTTCGCCGGCGGCGGATGAGGTGCTGCCCTGTTCTCTCGACGCCGGCAGCGGACGTTTCAAGTGGAACCGACCCTGTGCCTGGGCCCTGGCGCGGGCTGGGCTGCTCGCCGGATTCCTGTCGGGACTGCTGGGCGTGGGCGGCGGCTTCGTGCTCGTACCTGCCTTGCGGCGGCACACACCGCTGTCCCTCCATTCCATCACCGCGACATCGTTGATGGTGCTGACCCTGGTGTCTTGCGGCGGCGTAGCGGTCTGGGTCGTCCACGGCGGCATCGACTGGGCAGTAGCGCTGCCCTTCAGCGGCGGCGCCGTGGCGGGAATCGCCCTGGGGCGACTGGCGTCGCCGCGGATCGCGGAGAAACTGTTGCAACGCGCTTTCGCGTTGATGTGTCTGCTGGCCTGCCTGGGATTGATCGCCAAGAGTCTCTTGGCCTAGGCCGCCCAATCGCTCCCCATGCCGGCGGAGCGATCGATTGTCACGGGTGTATGACGATGGAGGCTTATTTGCCCGACAACTTGACGAACTTGGCCATCAGTTGATCCTTGGTTTCCACGTAGTCGGGGTTGTCGGGGATGCAATCCACCGGACAGACTTCGCGGCACTGGGGGGTATCGAAGTGGCCAACGCATTCAGTGCACTTGTTGGGATCGATCACGTAGATCTCGTCACCCTGGGAAATGGCGCCGTTGGGACATTCCGGTTCGCACACATCGCAGTTGATGCACTCGTCGGTAATCATCAGGGACATGGGTTTGTTTCCTTTTTACGCTAGGGTTTTTGCTTGAGCTTGGCCGTCAACCGTTGGGCCACGGAGGTCGGTACGAAAGGGGTGATGTCGCCGCCGAAGCGGGCGATTTCCCGCACGATGGTGGCGGAGACGAACATGTACTGCTCACCGGGGGTGAGGAACACGGTTTCGACATCGGGATGGAGCTTTCGGTTCATCCCTGCCATCTGGAATTCGTATTCGAAGTCGGAAGCAGCGCGCAGGCCGCGCAGGATGACGTTGGCGCCCTGGTTGCGGACAAAATCCATCAGCAGGCAATCGAACCCGGTCACTTCCACCTGGGGCAGGTCGGCCAGGGCTTCCTTAGCGATCTCCATGCGTTCCGGGAGGGAGAACAAGGGGCCCTTGCGCTCACTGGCGGCAATGGCCACCACGACCTTGTCGAACAGCTTGCAGGCGCGGCGCACCAGGTCTTCGTGTCCTCGGGTAAGGGGATCGAAGGTACCGGGGTAGATGGCAATCTTCATGGCTGCTCCAGCAGGTGGTAGTGGACTTGTCCGGCCGTGCCGCGCTTGACGACGCGCCATGGGCCCAGGTTTTCCAGGGGATATTCGGCTTCGGCGTAGATACGGGCCTCGGGCTTGGCCAGACGCGGCAGCAGGACTTCGAATTTCTCCAACAGGCCCAGGCGATAGGGCGGATCAAGAAAGATCAGGTCGCAGTCCGCCGCGACGGCGGGCGCGCATTCTAACGCATCACCGCAAACCAGCTTGCAGGCAGGGCTATTGAACAGGGCGACGTTCTTTTCCAACTGCAGGAAGGCACGCCGCTCCTTTTCGATCATCACCACCTGGGTGGCACCCCGGGAGGCGGCCTCCAAGCCGAGGATGCCGCTGCCGGCGAAGGCATCCAGGCATTTCACACCGGAGAGGTCATGGCCCAGCCAGTTGAACAAGGTCTCCCGCACCCGATCCGGGGTGGGGCGCAACCCCGGACCGTCAGCCACCTGGATCATGCGGCTGCGCCAAGTACCGCCGGTAATGCGGATGCGGCTCATGACGGAAGAGGAAGGGCAGGCATAGGGCATGAATGATACCCGTCCCCCTATGTGAGAATGGTCACCATGCCTCCCCACCTTTTTGTCGATATCTCCTCCCACGGCTTCGGCCATTTAGGCCAGACCGCCCCGATGCTGGCGGAACTGCGACAACGCCTGCCGCTTATGCGCCTCACCGTGCGCTGCGGTCTGGCCAAGGCGGTGCTGGCTGGCCGCATCCCCGGCGACTTCATCCACATCCGGGAAATGAGCGACTTCGGCTATCTCCAACACGACGCCTTGAACATCGACCACGATGCCAGCCGCCGCGCCTACCAAGAAGCCCATGCCGACTTCCCTGCCCGTATCGCCGCGGAAGCCGCGTTCCTGCAAAGGCTGCGGCCCGATCTGGTGCTGTCCAACGTGGCCTATCTGCCCCTGGCCGGGGCCGGGGCGGCGGGCATTCCCGCCGTCGCCATGAGTTCCCTCAATTGGCTCGACCTGGCCCGCCACTACTACGGCGGGGAAGGCTGGGCCCTGCCGGTGCTCGCGGAGATGGAAGCGGCCTACGCCAGCGCCGATTTTTTCATCGCGCCGACCCCCGCCATGCCCATGGCCTGCCTTGTCCGCCGCCGACCCGTGGGCCCTATCGCCCGGGTGGCGGAACCGGATGCAAGAAGGAGAGTGCGTGCCGCCCTGCAAATCCGCGAAGACGAAACCCTGGTACTGGTCGCTATGGGCGGCTTCGACATGGACATGCCCACCGAGCATTGGCCCCATCGACCCGGCCTGCGCTACCTGATGCCCGAGGCCTGGGATTGCCCCCATCCAGCGGCCCTGCACTTCAGCCGCAGCGGGCATGATTTCACCGAGTTGTTGCGGGCGGCCGACGCGGTGCTGACCAAGCCGGGCTACGGCACCATCGCCGAGGCTGGCTGCAACGGCACGCCTTTGCTGTACCTGTCGCGGCAGGATTGGCCGGAGGAGGAATACCTGGTGTCCTGGTTAAGCCGGGTGGGACGTTGTCGGCAGGTGTCCCGGGCATCCCTGGACGACGGCACCTGGGTCGCCGATCTGGAAGCGCTACTCTCCCAGGCACCGAAGCCCAGGGTGCAGCCCACGGGCATTGCCGAAGCAGCGGATCTGCTCCTGCCCTATCTGACGGGCTGAGGCAGCGGCGATTTATTTAGCTGCCGGGTCGGCCTTATCGGCAGGCTCGTCGGCCGCCACGATCACCGTCACCAGATGGTCCCGCTTCACTTTGCGGGCGAAGGCTTCCTTCACCTGCTTGGCGGTGACCGCATTCACCTTGGCCGGGTAGTCGTCCATGTAGCTCAACGGCAATTGGTAAAAGCCGATGGCGGCGAGAAAGCCCAACAACTTGGCATTGCTGTCGGTGCGCAGGGCGAAGCCGTCGGCAATGTTCTGCTTGGCCGCCTTGAGTTCGGCTCCCGTTGGGCCGGTCTTGAGGAAGCTATCCAGCACGTCGTTCACCACCTTCAATGCCGCATCGGCCTGGTCGCGGCGGGTTTGCAGGCCGATGGTGAACGGCCCTTCCTGCAAGCGCGGGGCAAAGTAGGAATGCACATCGTAGGCATAGCCGCGCTTTTCCCGCACTTCCTTCATCAGCCGAGAGACGAAACCGCCGCCGCCCAAAACATAGTTGCCCACCTGCAGGGGGAAGAAATCGGGATCGTCGCGCCGATTGGCGGGCAGGCCCACCAGGATGTGGCTTTGCGCCGCCGGGTGGGCAATGCGCAGGGTCTGGGCCTCGGGCAGGGTCACTGCGGGGAGCGCCGTCTCTTGCTCATCGCTCACCGGGAGGGCCTCGGTCAGGGACTGGGCAATGGCCTCGGCCTCGGCCCGGCTGATGTCGCCCACCAGGGACACCACCGCATGTTTGGCGTTGTAGTGGCGGCGATGGAAGGCGAGCAAATCCTCCCGCTGGATGCGGGAGATGGATTCCACCGTGGCGGTGCGGCCGTAGGGGTGGTCGCCGTAGAGGGCCGCGGCGAAACGCTTGCCGGCGATGGCATCGGGTTGGGTGTCGGCTTCCTGCAAAGAAGCGATGGCGCGGGCTTTCTCCCGGGCCAGCACGTCCGCGGGGAAGCGCGGCTGACTGAGCACGGTGCGCATCAAGGCCAGGGCGCCGTCCCGCTCCTTGGCGGAGGACAGGGTACGCAGCGACATGCCGGCCCGGTCGGTATCGGCGCTGCCGGAAAAGCTGGCGCCCAAATCCACCAGGCGTTCGGCGATCTGGTCTTCGCTCAGGTCGCCGGCGCCATTGTCCAGCAAGCCGCTGGTGAGGCCGGCGACGCCAGTCTTGTCTGCCGGGGAATACAGGGTGCCGGCGGGGAAATCCACCTCCACATCCAACATGGGTAGCGCATGGTTTTCGACAAAGAACACCCGGGCGCCGGAGGGCGAAGTCCAATGCTGGATGGGCACCCCCGCCATGGCGGCACCGCTGAGGAACAGGGCGCAGGCCGCCGCTAGGATAATTTTGAACTGGGTCATGGTCGGCATCTCTTGTCGTATTTCTTATCGCATCTTTTGTTTAACGCACATGGCCCGGCGGCATCTGCCGCTTGGGCTTGCTCTCGTCCACCGGCTGTGGGTCCAGTACCGCCACGGCCAGGCTGTCGTCCTTGAAGTATTTTTTCGCCACCGCCTGCACCTCCTCGGGAGTTACCGTACGCAGCTTTTCCAAGGTGCGATCTATGCTGCGCCATCCCAGGCCGATGGTTTCCGCCTGGCCGATTTCCATGGCCTGGCCCATCATGGAATCCCGCTTGTACACCTGACCGGCGATGATCTGGGTCTTGACCCGCTCCAACTCTTCGGTGCTGACGCCTTCGTCCTGGATGCGTTTCACTTCGCTGCGTAACGCGGCTTCCAGCTCGGCCACGGTCTTGCCTTCCGAGGGCTGCCCATCGAGGACGAACTGGCTTTCTCCCCGCAGGGTGCTGTCGTAGCCGGCACCGGCGGATTGGGCGATGCGGGTTTCCCGCACCAGATGCTTGGGCAGGCGGGCGGCACTGTGGCCATCCAGCACGGCGGCCAACATCTCCAGGGCGTAGGGCTCCCTATCCTTTTCCACGTCGTTCAGCTTGGGGGTTTTCCAGGCCATGAGCAGATAGGGCAGCTTGGCCGGGGCCTTGACGGTGACCCGCTTGATGCCCACCTGCTCCGGTTCGTTTTGGGGTTTGCGTTCCGGCAGGGGCCGGGCTTTGTAGCCGCCGTAATATTTTTCAGCGAGGCGGAACACTTCCTCGTGTTTGACGTCGCCCACTACCACCACGGTGGCGTTGTTGGGCACGTACCAGCTCCGGTACCAATGGCGGGCATCCTCCGCCGTCATGTGTTCCAGATCGTCCATCCAACCGATCACCGGGCGGCGATAGGGATGGGCCTGGAAGGCCACCGCATTGAGCACTTCGCCCACCAGGGCCGTGGGTTGGTCGTCGGTGCGCATGCGCCGCTCTTCCATGATGACCTTGATCTCCGGCGCGAACTCCTTGTCAGTGAGTTGCAGGTTACCCATACGGTCAGCCTCCAGGGCCATCATCTCTCCCAGACGCTCCTTGGGCACTTGCTGGAAATAGGCCGTGTAGTCGCGGCTGGTGAAAGCGTTGTCACGCCCGCCGGCTGCCGCCACCCGTTTGGAAAATTCGCCGGGGCCGACCTTTTGGGTGCCCTTGAACATCATGTGCTCCAGCACATGGGCGACGCCGGAAGTACCGTCTTTTTCATCAATACTGCCGGCCCGGTACCAGACCATGTTCACCACAGTAGGGGCACGGTGGTCTTCCTGCACCACCACCTTGAGGCCATTGGCCAGGGTTTTCTCGAAGGGCTGGGCGTGGACCGTCGCGGTCGCGGCCAGCAGGCAAAAACTCAATAAGACTGGAATTCTCATGGGGGAAACCCGTGTTTGTTAGACTTGGCATCTTCAAAAACCGCGCCGCGCATCATAGACCAGATGGCGCGGACACCCTGAGACACCCATCTCCATGCTGAGTTTCTTCAAGAAGAATAATTCCGAAGCTTCCAAGGAAAACGCGGGGGCGCCAGCCGCAGAAGCGCCCAAGCTGTCCTGGACCGAGCGCCTCAAGGCCGGCCTGGCCCGTACCCGGGCGCAGTTGGGGGGCGGCCTGGCGGGCCTGTTCAGCCGCGGCAAGATTGACGACGAACTGCTGGAAGACCTGGAATCCACCCTGCTCATGGCGGACTGCGGCGTGGAAGCCACCCAGTGGCTGCTGACGGAACTGCAAGCCAAGGTGAAGCGCGAGAAACTGGAAACCCCGGCCCAGTTGCAGCAGGCCTTGATGGATTTGCTGACCCAGTTGCTGATGCCCCTGGAACAGCCCCTGGACGTTTCCACCCATACCCCCTTCGTGGTAATGATCGCCGGGGTGAACGGCGCCGGCAAGACCACTTCCATCGGCAAGCTGGCCAAGCATTTCCAGGGGCAAGGGCACAAGGTGCTGCTGGCCGCCGGCGACACCTTCCGCGCCGCCGCCCGGGAACAGTTGATGACCTGGGGCGAACGCAACAACGTCACCGTCATCGCCCAGGAGAGCGGCGACCCCGCCGCCGTGGTGTTTGACGCCATCTCCGCCGCCCGGGCACGGGGCATCGATGTGGTGCTGGCGGATACCGCCGGCCGACTGCCGACCCAGCTTCACTTGATGGAAGAAATTGCCAAGGTGCGCCGGGTCATCCAAAAGGCCGACCCGTCCGGTCCCCACGAGGTGATCCTGGTGCTGGACGCCAACATCGGCCAGAACGCCATCGCCCAAGTGAAGGCTTTTGACAAGGCCGTGGGGGTGAGCGGTCTGGTGCTGACCAAGTTGGACGGCACCGCCAAGGGCGGCGTGCTGGCCGCCATCGCCCGCCAATGCCCGAAGCCGGTGCGCTTCATCGGCGTCGGCGAAGGCATCGACGACCTTCAGCCTTTTAAGGTGAAGGAGTTCGTGGATGCCCTGTTCGATCAATAGCGGAAATCACGCCGTGGCCAGGGCGTAGCAGGCATCCAGTTCATCGCCCAGCAAGGCCACCACATGGGCGTCGACCTTTTCCTGTGCCACTAGGGACTGCAGGTGGCTATAAACCCTGTCCTTGGACCACTGCCCCCGATAGGGGCGCTCCTGGGAAAGTGCTTGGAAAATATCCGCCACGGAAATCACCCGTGCTTCCAGGTCCAACGATTTACCAGGGCGATGGAAAGGGTAGCCGGTTCCCAGCAGGTTTTCATGGTGGCTACCAGCCCAATAGGGGATGGGGCAGTCCGCGAACACCCGGTTGAGGATGCGGAAGGTATCGTAGGCATGGCGGGTTACCAGCGCCCGCTCTTCCTTGGTGAGGGGCGCCGGCTTTTCGATGATTTCATCCGGCACCCGTAGTTTGCCCAAATCGTGGAGCAGGCCCGCTGTTTCCACCAGATCCAGGGTTTCCCCCGTGCAGCCGGCCTTTTCCGCCAGGTAGCGGGCGATGCGGGAAACCCGCAAGGAATGGTCCTGGGTGTAGGCGCTCTTGGCATCCACCACATGGGAAAACAGTCGGGCCATGCTCAGCACTTCCGGCGCATTCAGGGTGACGCCGGGAACGGCGGTGGCCCGGCCACTCAAATCCTCAAGAAAATAACGCGGGTCCTGGGCCAGCCAAAAGGCTTCAGCCGAGGCCGCGGCGGCGAAAGCTTCCACCAGCTCCGGCGCAAATAGGCTACCGCCGAGGGAGCGTACCCGTTCGATGATGGCCGGATACTCCCAGAGGATCTCCCCCCGCCGTTCGGCTTCGCCGGTGATGTGAGGGCATTGCAAAACATCGACGCGGTCGGCGAGAAAAATCAGGTTGGCGAACTTCCGCGTCCGTTCGTCCAATTCCGGGGGCAGGTGTTCCCAGCGGGTATGGTGCCAGCGTATCGCGGCCGCAAAACCATGCAAAGGGCCGCAGTCCGACAAATAACGCTCGCCCCGCAGGCAATGCTCAATGGCGCCGTCCCATTCCAGGCTGTCGGTCAGGTGCTTGTGTTCCCGGGTCTGGGAGACGCCGCAATCGTGGAGCATGCCGGCCTGCAGCACAAAAGTGCATTCCCGTTCCGACCAACCCAACTCCCTGGCGATGGACTCGGCCATCAAGGCGACCCGCTTGCCGTGGTGCACCTCGTCCACGCCAACGAAGTCCAAGGCTTCGGTCAGGGCCATGATGGCGTGGTGCAGATTGAGTCGGGTCAAACCGGTCATGATTGTCTCTTTCTTGCCTTCCGCGACGGGCTGTTCAGACAAAGCGGGGGATAGGCGAATGCTACAATTCTTCGGCTTCGATCAGCCGTATCCGCCCGACTTCCCCACTCAATCCGTATCCCAAACGCATCATGATCCGTTTCGACCATGCCACCAAGCGTTATCCGGGCGGACTCACCGCCCTCAGCGATGTCAGCTTCGACGTGGCCCCCGGCGAGATGGTGCTGGTGGGGGGGCATTCCGGCGCGGGGAAAAGCACCCTGCTCAAATTGATCGCCGCCATCGAGCGCCCCACTGGCGGCGCCGTGCTGGTGAACGGCCAGAATGTCGGCGCCCTCAAACGTGCGGCCATCCCTTATCTGCGTCGCAACCTGGGGGTGGTATTCCAGGATCAGAAACTGCTGTTCGACCGCAACGCCTTCGAGAACGTGATGCTGCCCCTCGCCATCGCCGGCTTCCCGCCCCGGGAAGCGGCCAAGCGCGCCCGCGCGGCCCTGGACAAGGTGGGCCTGCTGGAACGGGAAAAAGCCATGCCTGTCGCTCTTTCCGGCGGTGAGCAGCAACGCCTGTCCATCGCCCGTGCCGTGGTCAACCGCCCCAACCTGCTTCTGGCCGACGAACCCACCGCCCATTTGGACCCGGACACGGCGCGGGACGTGGCGGAAATCTTCCTGGATTTCCACCGAGTCGGCGTCACTGTTTTCATCGCCACCTACGACGACGCCTATTTCGCCCCGGCCGCGCCGCGCAAGCTGACCCTCGACCATGGGAGGCTGCTGGCATGAACATCTGGTTCTCCCATCAATCCGCGGCCTTCTCCCTGGCCCTGCGCCGCCTGCTTGTCGCCCCGGTGAACACCCTGCTTTCCCTGTTGGCCATGGGCATCGCCCTGGCCCTGCCCGCCGGTGGGCAGATGTTGTTCGCCAACGCCCAGCAACTGGCCAACCGCAGCGCACCGGCGGCCCGCATCTCCCTTTATCTGGCGGTGGATGCGGACCGCAAGGCTGCCACCGACCTGGAAAGCAAATTCAAGAACAATCCCGCCATCAAGTCCTGGCAGTTCATGGCCCGGGAAGAGACCCTGGCGCGGATGAAAAAATCCGAAGGCCTGGGGGATGTGATCGATGCCCTGCCGAAAAATCCCTTCCCCGACGCCTACACCCTCGTACCCCGGGACGAGGGGCCCGACGCCACGGAGAAACTGGCGGCGGAACTACGCAAGCTGCCCAAGGTGGACCACGTGCAACTGGATTCCGCCTGGGTGCGCCGTCTCGACGCCCTGCTGCGCCTGGGACGCACCAGCCTGTTGCTGTTGGCGACTTTGCTCGGGGTCGGCCTGATCGCCATCACCTTCAACACCATCCGCTTGCAGGTGCTGACCCAGCGCGCCGAAATCGAAGTCAGCCGCCTGCTCGGCGCCACCGATGCCTTCATCCGCCGCCCCTTTTACTGGTTCGGCGCCTTGCAGGGCCTGGGCGGCGGCCTGGTGGCCTGGTGCATTGTGCGCCTGGCAACTCTTGGACTGGCCGGCCCCATCGGGGAACTGGGGCAGTTGTACAGCCTGGGCTTCACTCTCGAACCCCTCTCCGCGGTCGGCAGCGGCGTCCTGCTGCTGGCAGCCGTCGGCCTCGGCTGGGCGGGGGCTGCGCTGTCGCTACGCCAGTATCTGAAGGACATTTAGGCTGGGCATCCTCCCGTTGGTGGCCTTTCGGTCACAGCTCTTGACCCAGGTCAACGGATGATGATGCCATGAAATCCGCATGCCCTCCCTCGGGTAGCATCGCTCTCCAGAGGTAACGATGGAGCAAGAGATGCCATGTCCCGCGGGCCGACCAGCGTAGATCGCCCCCTTGTCGAAATCGGCAAGCTGATTTTCGAACTGACCGTGATCGGCAGCGCCACCGCCGATCTGGACATCTTGTTGGAGCGTCTGTTCGGCATCCTGCGGGAATACCACGATCTGCCCATCCTGCCCTGCGGCGCCGTGGTGTTGCGCAACCCCAGGCGACGCTATATCCAGGTGGCGCAGTTCGGCATGGCCCCGCCCTGGCAGCTCCGCCACCCATGGAGCGCCGGGCCTTTCGCCGAGCAGGAAATACGGGACCAGGCGTTTATCGCCGGCCCCCTCCCCGATATGCCCACAGAACAACGGCTCCTTCTGCTGCCCCTGCGGACCGAGGACCGGGGTATCGGCTATGCCGTGTTGTTCACCCCCAAGGACTACCATCCCGAGTCCGAGCATCTGTCCTTCATGACAGACCTTGGCCGCGCCCTGTCGGGGATAGTGGAACGGACATTGATCAACGAAACCCTGCGCATCCGGGAGCTGGAGCTGGAGGAAGCGCGCAGCGACATCATCCACCATCTGGGGGTCGCCTCGGAGTACCGGGATAATGAAACCGGCCTGCACATCATGCGCATGACCAATTTCGCCCAGGTCATCGCCAAGGCGATGGGCTTGTCCGAGGAACTGCGGGAACTGCTCTACATTGCGGCGCCCATGTACGACGTGGGCAAGATCGGCATCGCCGACGCCATTCTGCTGAAACCGGGCCGCCTGTCTCCCGACGAATTCGAGGTGATGAAAACCCATACCCGGATCGGCGTCACCATCCTCAACGGCAACGACCCGCTGATCTCGGCCGCGCGGGAAATCGCCGGATGCCACCATGAACACTGGGACGGCTCCGGTTATCCGAAGGGGCTCAAGGGCGAGGAAATTCCCGTGCTTGCCCGTGTCTGCGCCGTGGCCGACGTATTCGATGCCCTGACCTCCATCCGCCCCTACAAGAAGCCCTGGCCGGTGGAAGAGGCCGCCCGCTGGATAGAGAATGAATCAGGAAAGCATTTCGACCCGGCGGTAGTCGCCGCATTCAAACAGGCGATGCCGGAAATCCTGCGTATCCGCGAGCTCTATCGGGACGACATCATTGATCCGCGACAGGTACTCACCCTGCCCCCGCTGGAGCGCAAATCCCATAGCTGGCTACCCTGGGACGAAAGCCTCGGCATAGGCATCAGCATCATCGACGAACACCATCGCTACCTGTTCGACCTGATCAACGACCTCTACGATGTGATCGTCAACAAGCGCGGCATCAAGAAAGTCGGACGGCTCGTCAAGGCCTTGGGCACCTACGCCAAGGTGCACTTCCGCGCCGAGGAACAGATGATGGGCCACTACGGTTATGGCGAACTACCGACCCAAGAAAGACAGCACCATGCCTTCGAGGAAAAGCTCAAGGAGTTCTACGAGGAACTCCACGCCAATCCTTTGGTAGCCCAATTCGACGTACTGACCTATTTGCAGGAATGGCTGGTACACCACATCAAGACCGAAGACGCGAAACTTCGGGTGTTGGCGGCGTAACCCAAGGGGCGGCGTCTCCTAGAAAACGACAGCCGCCCTCTGGGCGTAGCGGCGGGGGTCAGCCTACCTTGGGCAAATGACCGAGGGACTCGGCGATGGCCGCCTCCGGATATTCATAGTCCTCCAGCTTGCCAGCCAGGTAGCGGTCGTAGGAGGCCATGTCGAAATGGCCGTGGCCGGTGAGGTTGAACAGGATCACCTTTTCCTCGCCGGTGGCCTTGCAGCGCAGGGCTTCGTCGATGGCGGCGCGGATGGCGTGACAGGATTCGGGCGCGGGCATGATGCCTTCGGCCCGGGCGAACTGGACGCCGGCCTCGAAGGTGGCGACTTGCGGCACGGCCAGGGCTTCGATGACGCCTTCGTGCAGCAGTTGCGAGACCAGGGGTGAGTCGCCGTGGTAACGCAGGCCGCCGGCGTGGATGCCGGGGGGCATGAAGTCGTGACCCAGGGTGTACATCTTCATCAGCGGCGTATAGCCAGAGGCGTCGCCGAAATCGTAGGCGTAGGCGCCCTTGGTCAGGGTGGGGCAGGAAGTGGGTTCCACCGCCACGCAGCGCAGATTGGCGGCGCGCTTGTCGCCGGCGGCCTTGTCGGCAAGGAAGGGGAAGGCGATGCCGCCGAAGCTGGAGCCGCCGCCACAGGGACCGAACACCACGTCGGGGTAGAGACCGATCTTGTCGAACTGCTTCTTTGCTTCCAGGCCGATCACGGTCTGGTGCAGCAGTACGTGATTGAGCACCGAGCCCAGGGTGTAGCAGGTGTCGGGACTGGCGGCGGCCTCTTCCACCGCCTCCGAGATGGCGATGCCGAGGGAGCCCTGGCTGTCGGGATCCTTGGCCAGCACATCGCGACCGGCCTGGGTCAGGTTGGTGGGACTGGCGAACACTTCGGCGCCCCAAGTTTGCATCATGGAACGGCGGAAGGGCTTTTGCTCGTAGCTGACCTTGACCATGAACACCCGAACCGGCAGGCCGAACATCTGGCCGGCAAAGGCGATGGAGCAGCCCCACTGGCCGGCGCCGGTTTCGGTGGTGAGTTTCTTGGTGCCGGCGATCTTGTTGAAATAGGCCTGGGGC
This sequence comes from Rhodocyclaceae bacterium, assembly GCA_003963315.1. Classification (GTDB taxonomy): domain Bacteria; phylum Pseudomonadota; class Gammaproteobacteria; order Burkholderiales; family Rhodocyclaceae; genus AWTP1-18. The sequence goes on from RXJP01000131.1 coordinate 31,306, forward strand.
ACGGCGGAGTTCGGCTTATGGGAGCCGGCGGGGGAGACACCTTCGTATTTGTAGAAAATCTTGGCCGGCGTGCCCAGCAGTTTTTCCAGGCGCGCCGCCCGGCAGAGGGGCGAGGGCCGCCATAGGGCGTAGATCTGGCGCACTTCTTCGGGAATGGCGATCCAGCGCTGGGCCGACATTTCCTGCTCCAGCAGGGGCATGGGGAAGATGGTAGCCATCTTTTCCAGGGGCACCGGCTGTCCATCCGGGCCCAGGGGGGGCGCCGGCGGATTGGTCAGATCGGCGGCAACGTTGTACCAGTGGGTGGGGATCTCATCTTGTTCCAGGGTGACGCGAAGAGTTTGCACGGGGAACTTCTCCAATCTGATTGCCCGACAGGCGAAAACGAAACATAAACGATTCAGGCCGGATGAAATTTGGAATGGATCAACAAAGCCGCATTTCGCTCCCCGACCAACGGATGAAATATTCGCAGCCGACCTATGATAATGCTTGCAATTGTGCGAAAACAAAGCACCGCACGCCACCGGAGAACAACATGGCCTCACCCCACGACAACGTCAGCATGGCGGTGTTCTGCGATTTCGAGAACGTCGCCCTCGGCGTGCGCGACGCGAAATACGAAAAATTCGACATCAAGCTGGTGCTGGAGCGGTTGTTGCTCAAGGGCAGCATCGTGGTCAAGAAGGCTTATTGCGACTGGGACCGTTACAAGGCCTTCAAGGCCACCATGCACGAGGCCAACTTCGAGTTGATCGAAATTCCCCATGTGCGCCAGTCGGGCAAGAACTCCGCCGATATACGCCTGGTGGTGGACGCCCTGGACCTCTGCTACACCAAGTCCCACGTAAACACCTTCGTCATCATCAGCGGCGACTCGGACTTTTCGCCCCTGGTGTCCAAACTGCGGGAGAACGCCAAGCAGGTCATCGGCGTGGGGGTCAAACAATCCACTTCCGATTTGCTGATTGCTAATTGCGACGAATTCATTTTCTACGATGAACTGGTGCGCGAAAACCGGCGCACGTCCACCAAGCGGGAAACCCGGGAGGAACAGCCCGTGGCCAAGCGTTCCCCCGATGAAGAAAGACAGCGCAAGGAGGAACTGGAAGTGCGCCGCAGCCAAGCCATACAAATGGCGGTGGAGACTTTCGATGCCCTGGCTTCCGAACGGGGCGATAGCGGAAAAATTTGGGCATCCACGCTGAAACATGCGATCAAGCGCCGCAAGCCCGATTTCAGCGAGTCCTACTACGGCTTCCGCGCCTTCGGCAATTTATTGGAAGAGGCCCAAACCCGGGGCTTGCTGGAATTGGGACGTGACGAGAAATCGGGTACCTACGTCCATCGCAGCGGCGGCGATATGCAGCGAAGCGCGGGAATCGTGCAACCGCCCGCCGTGGTCGAAGCGGTGACGGAAACGGTTGCTGCCGAGCAGGGCGGGGCGGTTGAGGGCGAGAAAAGCAAGCCGCGGCGGCGAGGGGGCGGCGGTCGCAGGCCTAGCGAAAAAACCGAAGCCGCATCGGCCAGGAAGGAGAAAGTAGCGCCGCCACAAAAGTCCGAAGGTGCGGCGGAAACTCAAGCAGCGGTGGTGAAGGAAGTGCGGACCAACGCCGCCCGTACCCCCGCCCCCCGCCGCCGCCTGCGCAAAACAGAGACAGCATAAAGTCCTTGCTTGCGGCCATCAGGCTTGGGATTTTTCAGGCCTATCAACGGCACAAGGCCGGCGCTGGGGATGCGCTGTCGATCCGGTTCCACCTCCCTCAAGGGTTCGCAGGGCCGCGTCGGCTACCGGGTCTTCGTTCTTAGCCCCGATTCCCGGCTTGATGTATCAGGAATCCCTTGCCCCATTCGGAACTTTCCCTCTCATTAGCACTCTCAAGCGACGAGTGCTAAACTTGTTTTAGAGAAAAGGAGGTCGTGTCCATGAGCCATGCCCTGATGCTTACCCAAACCGCTAATCCCCTTGCCAATTTGAGCCTTGCGCCGTCCAGCGCCGGCAGCTTGGAAGCTTATATCCAGGCTGCCAACCGGGTGCCTATGCTCAGCGAGACGGAAGAGATTGATCTTGCCCGGCGCTTCCGGGAACAAGAAGATTTGGAGGCTGCCCGCAAGCTGGTGTTGTCCCATTTGCGGCTGGTGGTGTCCGTGGCGCGAGGCTATCTGGGATACGGCTTGCCCCATGCCGACCTGATTCAGGAAGGCAATATCGGCCTGATGAAGGCAGTCAAGCGCTTCGACCCTGAGCGGGGAGTGCGCTTGGTCTCCTTCGCCATGCACTGGATCAAGGCCGAAATCCACGAATACATCATCAAGAACTGGCGCCTGGTCAAGATCGCCACCACCAAAGCCCAGCGCAAGCTGTTCTTCAATCTGCGCAGCATGAAGAAGAGTCTGGGCACCCTGGGGCCGGACGAAGTGCACTCCATGGCCCAGCGCCTGGGGGTGAAGGACGAGGAAGTAGTGGAGATGGAAACCCGCCTGTCCGGTGGCGAGGTGTCTCTGGAACCCCTTCAGGAAGAGGAAAATGAGCGCTTCTCGCCCATCGCCTGGTTGGCCGCCGACGAAAGCACCGAGCCCACCGCCCGGATCGCCCAGCAGGAATACGACCACCTGCAAACGGACGGCCTGCAAAGCGCCTTGGCCGGATTGGACGAACGTAGCCGCGCCATCATTCAACGCCGCTGGCTGGTGGAAGATGGGGAAGAAGCCGCGACCCTGCACGAGTTGGCCGCCGAGTACAAGGTATCCGCCGAACGCATTCGCCAGATTGAAGTCAAGGCCATGCAAAAAATGAAGGCCGTGCTGACGCCGACAGCCTGAGCAATCTCCGCCAACAAAAAACGGGCAGCCAAGGCTGCCCGTTTTTTTTCAACCGGCCACGCCTTAGCGCACACCACCCCCTGTCAGCGCCTGATAGTCCTCCGCCATGCGCTCGGCAGGAATCGGTGGCATGAACAGGGCCTTGAGCCGACCCTGGGGATCAATCAGGTACATGGCCGCGGAATGGTCCACCAAATAGTTGCGGGGATCATCCTTTTCATGGCGCTCGTAAAAAACGCCCAGCGTTTTCACCAAGGGGGCAAGGGCCTCATCGCTTCCGGTCACGCCCTTGAAGCTGGGATCGAAGGCGGGCACGTAACGGCCCAGGAGCTCCGGCGTATCCCGGCCTGCATCCACGGACACGAACACCACCTCGGGCAAAGTGCCGCCGGCGGCAGCCACCTTGCCGCGTACATCCCGCAACAGGGAAAGCGCCGTGGGGCAAACATCCGGGCAATGGGTGTACCCAAAAAAGACAAAGGTCCACTTGCCTTTCAGATTGTCATTGGTGAATTCCCCACTCGGCCCCCGCATGGAAAAAGGCGGCAGGGGCCTTGTGTCGTTGAGTACTGTTGCGGCTTTCACCGCCGGCCCGCGAACATGCCCGCCTTGGTGTACCGCTTTTGAAGCCAGATATCCAGCACCTGCCGCACAGGCAACACCTGCGACAAGCAGTCCTTTTCGCCAAGTTTCCTTCATATTTATTCCTACTATTTCAAATAGTTAAACAAGTCATGTTGCAGTCACGCAACACCCATATGATCAACCCGGGAATTTCCTCAATCTTTTTGCCTAATTATTTCAAGCATGACGTAAAGTTCGCTCCATCGAATGAATCTAAGGTGTCTGGCTGAGCACCGCAAAGCAAGTTCCATCAGCCAAATAAGAAATAAAAACTTCGCAAGGAACAAAGCGGAGGAGGAGATAAGAACGGCCCGTCGGTGATCCGACGGGCCGATTCTTTTTGTGGCGGTAGATCAGGTTGCCAGAGCGGTCAGCAACTTGCCGTGGATGCCGCCGAACCCACCGTTGCTCATCACCAGCACCTGGTCACCCGCCTTGGCTGCGGCGGCGATGGCAGCCACCAGCGCCTCCAGATCGTCAAACACCGCTGCTTTGTCGCCCAGGGGGGCCAAAGCCTCCCTGGCATCCCATCCCAGATTGTTGGCGTAGCAGAACACTGCGTCGGCATCGGTCAGACTCCGGGGCAGCTGGGCCTTCATGGTGCCAAGCTTCATGGTGTTGGAACGGGGCTCCAGCACGGCCAGAATGCGGCAGCCGGCGCCCATCTTGCGTCGCAGGCCGGCCAGGGTGACTTCAATCGCCGTGGGGTGGTGGGCGAAATCGTCGTACACCGTTACGCCCCGGACCGTGCCCCTCACTTCCAGGCGGCGCTTGACTCCTTTGAATCGCGTCAGGGCCTGAAGCCCGGCTTCAAGCGGAACACCGGCATGGCGCGCCGCCAGCAAGGCGGCCACGGCATTGGCCTGGTTATGGGCGCCGGGTAGGGACAGGCTGCTGACTCCTTGCCTAACTCCCTGGAACAGAACGGAGAAGCTCTCCCCTTCAGCCGCCTCGGCCTGCCAACCCTCGGAGGTGTTGAACCACTCCACCCCGCTCCAGCAGCCGCGCTGGAGCACCCGTTTGAGGGACTCCTCGCCACCGTTGGCAACAATCAGGCCCTGACCGGGAATAGTACGCACCAAATGATGGAATTGCGTCTCAATGGCAGCAAGATCAGAGAAGATATCCGCATGATCAAACTCGAGATTATTCAGGATCACCGTGCGTGGATGGTAATGAACGAATTTGGACCGCTTGTCGCAGAAGGCCGTGTCGTACTCGTCTGCCTCGATGACGAAGAAAGGGGAATCGGTGAGCCGGGCCGAGACGCCGAAATCCTGAGGCACCCCCCCCACCAGGAAACCGGGATTGAGGCCGGCGTCTTCCAGTATCCAAGCCAACAGCGAGGTGGTGGTGGTCTTGCCGTGGGTGCCTGCCACGCCCAGCACCCATTTGTCCCGCAGGATGTTTTCCGCCAACCATTGGGGGCCGGACACATAGGGCAGGTTGCGGTTGAGGATTTCCTCCAACAGGGGATTACCCCGGGAAACGGTATTGCCCACCACAAAAAGATCGGGGGCCAAGCCGACCTGCTCCGGGCCGTAACCATTGATCAACTCGATACCTTGCTCTTCCAGCTGGGTACTCATGGGGGGGTAAACATTGGCATCGCAGCCGGTCACCCGGTGGCCGGCGGAACGGGCAATCAGGGCGATACCGCCCATAAAGGTGCCGCAAATGCCTAGGATATGGATATGCATGGGGAAATCCGCTGTATCGTGAGGATGGCCGGCTTCGGGGAGCAGGGAAGAGGCGGTTAGAATGAACCGAGTTTAACCGCCACCTTGCCCATCGCCGTGCCCGATAAGCGGGGATTACTCCCCGGGAATTGACCGACATGACACGCCACAAGCAAGCGTTCCGAACCGGCAACGGTTTCGCCCGCCAGGCCATCGCGGCCTCCGCCGCCCGCATGATGGCTGAGGACGGCATCAACGACTACGGTTACGCCAAGCGCAAAGCCGCCCGCGGCTTGGGCTATGGCGAAGGCGTAGGCCTGCCCACCAATGAAGAAGTGCAGTCGGAACTGCGCGCCTACCAAGCGCTCTACCAGGAAGACGAACTCAAGGTCCGGCTGCGGGAAATGCGCATCGTTGCCCTGGACCTGATGGCCGGCCTGGAGGAATTCCGCCCCTACTTGACCGGCGCCGTGCTGGACGGCACCGCCGGCCGCGCCTCCAGCATCGAGGTGGATCTGTTCGCGGACAGCACCAAAGATGTCGAAATCTCGCTGCTATCTCGCGGCATCCCCTACCGAACTTCCGAACCGCGCCGACAAGGACCGGATACCCCCGAAACCCAGTTGCACCTGGAATGGGAGGACATCCCGGTGATCCTGTCGGTCTACCCCCTTCCCCTGGAACGGCAACGGGCCGCCGGCAGCCGCCATGAACGCGCCCGGGCCAAACCCGCCGCCGTGGCCGCGCTACTGGAAGATGTGGAGGATGTGGATTGAGGCGGAATTTGCAGCGGCTGGCGGTGATCGCCGTTGCCCTGATCGCGGCCTGGATCGGCTACCAAGCAGGCAAGCGCGGCAACGACGCGACGCCGCCCCTGGATCCAGCAGCCCTGAATCGCTTGTTGCAAGCCCCTCTGGCCAAGCTTGACGGCGCTCCCGGAACTCTGAAGGAATGGGAAGGGAAGATA
>RXJP01000032.1 GCA_003963315.1 Rhodocyclaceae bacterium
CGGGAAGACGTGGGCCGTCACAACGCCTTGGACAAGCTGATCGGCGCCCTGGCGAAACAAGGCTTCGATCCTGCCGCAGGCTTCGCCCTGGTGACCAGCCGGGCCAGTGTCGAGATGGTACAGAAGGCCGCCAGCGCCGGTATGCAGATGCTGTTTTCCATCTCCCATCCCACGGCCTTGGCGGTGGACACGGCCCAGGCCAGCGGCTTGACCCTGGCCGGCAGCGTGCACGGCGACGGCTTTTCCATTCACACCCATCCCCAGCGGATTGCCCTACCATGAACATCGATTATCTGATCAAGATGGCCAACCAGATCGGCGCATTCTTCGAGAGCCAGCCGGATTCGGCCCAGGCGTCGGCCGATCTGGCGAAGCACATCAAAAACAGTTGGGAACCCAGGATGCGCCAGGCCCTGCTGGCCCATGTGGCAGATCATCAAGGCGACGGCCTGAACGATTTTGTTCGCCAGGCGATTGCCCGCCATGGGCAGTCATTGGTTTAAGCACCCTGCTGCCCCGCAACACCGAATTACCCCTGACGGCAGAAATACTCCTTTAGAATTTCGGATTGCCCTTGAGAAGCCCAAAGAGGCTTTGCCAAGCAACCGGAGGAGTGAGGATGTCCAAACGCACTGTATTTCAGGGCGCTGCGCCCCTGGTCACCCAGGACAGCAACACGTCCTTCGCCATCGTATTGATGGAGCACTTGGTGGTCCCCACTTTTGTTCTGGACGCGGACCGCAAGGTGCTGATCTGGAACCACGCCTGCGAACGCCTCACCGGAGTGCCGGCCAAGGACATCATCGGCACCCGGGACCAGTGGCGTGCCTTCTACGATGCCCCCCGCTTCTGCCTGGCGGATTTTGTCGCCACCGGGCAATGGGAAGAGATAGAAAAGCAATACACGGTCTTCGAGGACCCGGAGGACCCTTCCGTGGGGGTTCATGCCGAGAACTGGTGCCTGATGCCCCGTCTCGGCCATCGGCTTTACCTGGCGGTGGATGCCGGCCCCATCTACGACGATGCAGGTGCGTTGATCGCGGTGGTGCAAACCCTGCGCGACATGACCGACAAAAAACATGCCGAAGACACCCTGCAACGCCTGGCCAGCAAGGATTTCCTCACCAGCCTTGGCAATCGCCACACCTTCGACGAAGCCCTGCGTTTTGAATGGCGCCGTGCCCAGCGGCAACAAACCCCCATCAGCCTGCTGATGCTGGACGCCGACCATTTCAAGGGTTTCAACGATACCTACGGCCATGTACAGGGGGATGACTGCCTGCGCGCCATCGCCGCAGTAATCGCCGAAAACGCCTGCCGCGCCGGCGACCTGGCCGCCCGCTATGGCGGCGAGGAGTTCACGCTATTGCTCCCCATTACCGACACCAAGGGCGCCGAAGCCGTGGCGGAGCGCATTCGTGCCCAGGTGCAGTCCTTGGCCATTCCCCACCAGGAAAATCCGCCGGGCTGCGTCACCATCAGCGTCGGCTGCGCCACCCTGATTCCCACGGCGGACGGCAACGCCGAAGAGCTGGTGCATCTCGCCGACACAGCCCTCTACAAGGCCAAACATGGCGGCCGTAACCGGGTTGAGACGAACTGAGGTTGCCGGGATGCCAGGGGTTTATGCGCCCCGGAACGCCTCGGCCAGTAACTGGGTGGAACGCAAGCGGGCCTGGTAACTGGCGGCCACCGTCAACACCACGATTTCGTCGGCAATGAACTGTTCTTGCAAAGCCAGCATGCGCGCCGCCACCTGGTCCGGCGTGCCGATGATGTTGCGCGCTCTTTCCCCTTCGATCACCCGCAGATCCTGCGCGGAATAACGGGCGGCCTTGGCCTGGGCAATGGTGGGAATCGCCACATTCAGGCCATAGGCCTGGTTGAGGCGCCGCAAGTCCACCGCGGCGGCCAGATCCTCGGCCTCCCGTTCGGTGTCGGCGCAGACCACGAACAGGGCCACGGCGCAGTAGGGCTTGGCTTCGTAGCCGGGGCGGAACTGCTCCCGGTAGAAGCGGGCCACCTGGTCGCCGTAGTCTGCGTTGATGAAGTGGGCGAAACAGAAATTGATGCCCAGATGCGCCGCCAGCCGGCCGCCGAAATCGCTGGAGCCCAGCATCCACAGTTCTGGCCGGGTTTCCGGCCTGGGCTGCATGATCAGCCCGTGATGGGGATGTCCTTCCGGCAGGGTATCGGCCAGCAGCCAGGCCAGTTCCTGCACCTGCTGCGGGAAGAGGTCGCTGTTGGGCACACCGCCGGCCACGGCCTGGGCCGTCAGCCTATCGCTGCCCGGGGCCCGGCCCAGGCCCAGGTCGATGCGGCCGGGGAACAACGCTTCCAACAACAGGAACTGCTCCGCCACCTTCCATGGGCTGTAATAGGGCAGCATCACGCCGCCGGAGCCGACACGAATGCGTTTGGTCGCCGCCGCCAGCCGCGCCACCATCACTTCCGGCGCTGGATTGGCCAGTCCCTTGGAACCGTGGTGTTCGGCGCACCAATAGCGGTGATAACCCAGATCATCGGCGGCCTGGGCCAGCTCCACCGTGGCGGCCATGGCATCGGCCACGCTGTGGCCTTCGATCAGCGGCGTCTGGTCTAGCAGGGAAAGGCGGGGGCGGGAAAGGATGGATGCAGTCATGGCGGGGCGAGGGCAATAAGCGCGAAGACAAGCCCGCCATGATAGCGGCAAGCACCGTGCGGGACGGTATCATCTCCCCGTCTTTTCAGCCCTTCCGTCATGTCTGCCGCCCAACATCGCCCCCGTCGCTGGCCTTTATTTCTGCTGCTGACGCTGCTATTGCTGGCCGCCCTGGCCATGGCGGGTGTTTTTTGGGGTGCCCGTTTGCTCAAGACCCAGGTAGAGGCCGCCTTGGGCCCCGAAGCGGAAGTGGGCGCCATCCAGCTCCATTGGAACAGTGTGGAAGTGCAGCAATTGCGCCTGCGCGCCGCCGTCGGATGGCCCGCGGTGGACACCCTGCGCGCCGAACGCATCGTCGTCAGCCCGGACTTGCGCGGATTGCTGACGGATCGTCAAATCCGCATCTCCCGGATATCGGTGGACGGTGCCTACCTCTCCGCGCTGCGCACCCCCGAAGGCCGCATGCGCGTGATCCCCAGCCTGTTGGAGCGAAAGCGCGCCAGCGGCAATGGCGAGGCCCTGCCGGTGACCATCGGCAAGGTGGTGTTGAACGATGCCGTGCTGGAATTCTTCGATGCCAGCATCCGCAAGCCGCCGCTGAAGATCCGCATCGACCAGTTGCAGGCGACCGTATCCGACATCCACCTGCCCGACCTCAAGGGCCAAAGTGCTATTTTCCTGGCCGGTCGCATCCGGGGGGAACAACAGGACGGCAGCTTGTCCCTAGAAGGCAGCCTTGAAGTGGCCAGTCGGGAGTCCCATCTCGTCACTCGACTGCGGGGCGTGGATCTGGTGGCCCTGAGTCCTTATCTGGTCAAGACCGCCGAGTCGGGGGTCAAAAAAGGCAATCTCGATCTGGATGTGGAGTCCACCGTACACGACAACCAGCTCCATGCCCCAGGCACCGTGACCTTGAATGCCCTGGAGCTGGACGATTCCGGCGGCTTCATGGGCGTGACCCGACGGGGCGCCTTGTCCATGATGAAGGATCATCAGCAGCAGATCAGCGTCAAGTTCGAGCTCAACGGCAATCTCAACGATCCCAAATTCAAGCTCAACGAAAGCCTGGCCGCCCGCTTCGGCGCGGGGCTGGCCGATACCTTGGGCTTGAGCCTGAGCGGCATCGCGGAAGGCGCGGCGAGCATCGGCCAGAAAAGCGTGGAAGCCGTGGGCGGCGCTTTCCGCAAATTGTTCGGCGACACCAAACCCAAGGATGCCCCGCCCCCTTCCACCAATACCAGGAGCAGCCCATGAAGCCTTTTCCCGCCCTGCGATGGTTCCTGGCCGGCGTTGCCGCCGCGCTTCTGTTGCTGGTGGCGCTCTGGGCCTTCCTTGCCTATCAGCAACCCGACCTGCTGCTGCAAATGGTGAATCTCCGCTACTGCGGCTAATACCATGTGACGAATCAAGGACAATATCTCCCAGACCCAGTATCCTTGCGACTACTTAGCCTGCCCCTGCATTCCTCCCATGAGTCCATCCGATAGCCCCGCCGTAGACGTTTTCCTGGGCCGACAGCCCATCCTCGACCGGCAACAGGGCCTGCTCGGCTACGAACTTCTATTCCGTTCCAGCCAGGAAAACCGGGCCGACGTGTCCTCCCCCAGCGAAGCCACCGCTGACGTGGTGTGCAAGGCCTTCGCCGAACTGGGCTTGGCCGATGCCCTGGGCAACCATATCGGCTTCGTCAATGTGGGCAAGGACCTGCTCTTCAGCGACGCCATCGAACTGCTGCCGGCCCATGCCGTCACGCTGGAAGTGTCCGCTAACTTGCTGTTGCAGGCGGATGTTCAGGAGCGCTGCCAGGTCTTGAAGGAGAAGGGCTACAGCTTCTGCATCACCCAGGTGGAAAAGGCCATGGAAGCGATGACGGCGCTGACGTCCATCGCCCGCTATGTCAAGGTGGATACGGATGTCCTGTCCGGTCCGGCGCTGGAAGCCACCGCCAGCCTGCTCAAGGGAACCTCCGCCAGGCTGATGGCCAGCCGCGTGGAGTCGCTGCAAACCATGCAGCTCTGCGAATCCCTCGGCTTCGACTATTACCAGGGCTACTACTTCGCCCATCCTGTGGTCATCGAAGGACGCAAGCTGGATTCCAGCGCCGCCGGCCTGCTGCGGCTGGTGAACCTGCTCAACTCGGACGCCGAACTACCCGAATTGGAAACCGCCTTCAAGGGGGAACCGGGCTTGACGGTGAACCTGCTGCGCCTGGTCAATTCCGTGGGCGCCGGCGTCACCGTCAAGGTGACCTCCATCCGCCACGCCATTACCGTGATGGGGCGCCGCCAACTGCTGCGCTGGCTGCAATTGCTGATTTTCTCCAGCGGCAACAACAAGGCCGGACTGAGCCACAATCCCCTGATGCAGCACGCCGCCCTGCGCGGCTACTTCATGGAACAGCTTTCCCAGAGTTGCTATCCGGGGCGCAAAGACCTGAAGGAACAAGCCTTCCTCACCGGACTCATGTCCTTGATACCGGCGGCGCTGGGTCTGCCGGTGGAGGAAATCCTGGAGAAGATCGCTGTGGTGGGCGAAGTAAGAGCAGCCTTGCTCCAGCAGCAAGGGGAGCTGGGGTTCCTCCTGGCCTTGACCGAGCGTTACGACGCCAACGACATGCCCGGTACCGCCAACCTCCTGGCCCGCCTCGGCGGCGCGGTCACCTTCAGGCATTTGGGCGAATGCCTCAGCGACACGATCAGTTGGGTACAAAAACTGGCGGCGGACAACGGCGACTGAGCCGTAATGGCCGCCGATTTTTTACTTTCTCTTGCTCAGATACTCGGCAAACGCCCCGCCCACCTCTTGGTGGCGCAGGGCGAACTCCACCGTGGCCTGTAGATAACCCAGCTTGGAACCGCAGTCGTAGCGCACGCCATCGTAGCGATGGGCCAGCACCTGCTGTTCGCCCAACAGGGCGGCAATACCGTCGGTCAGTTGGATTTCTCCGCCGGCGCCGGGCTTGACCTGCTCCAGCAAGTCGAAGATGCGCGGCGTGAGCACATAGCGCCCCAC
>RXJP01000003.1:0-273 GCA_003963315.1 Rhodocyclaceae bacterium
TGCCCTTGCTGAACTTTGTCGAGGGTGTTATGCAACCGCAGACGGTCCTCCGGGTGGATGGCAGCCAGGAAGTTCTGCAGGGTACTCGGGGTGTCGGTCGGTACGCCGAGAATGCGGTAGAGCTCGGCAGACCAGTGGTTGCGGTCGCTCACCGGGTCGGCTTCCCAGCTGCCGAGGTGGGCGATCCGCTCGGCGTGGGTCAGCATCGCCTGTTGGTCGATCAGGCGACGGCCCGCATCGGCCAGTTCGATGGTGCGCCGATCCACCAGCTCT
>RXJP01000003.1:329-10509 GCA_003963315.1 Rhodocyclaceae bacterium
CTGACCGATACAGAGGGTGGACACATCGGGCTTGATGAACTGCATGGTGTCGTAGATCGCCATGCCGGCCGTGACGGAGCCGCCGGGAGAATTGATGTAGAAGTGGATGTCCTTGTCGGGATTCTCGGACTCCAGGAACAACAACTGCGCCACCACCAGATTGGCGGTAGCGTCGTTCACCGGCCCCACCAAAAACACAACACGCTCCCTCAACAGGCGGGAATAGATGTCGTAGGCCCGCTCGCCCCGGCCGCTGGTTTCAATCACCATGGGCACGAGGCCCAGGGCTTGAGGATCCCACTGTTGCTGATTCATGTCGGCTTCCCTACATATTTGGTTTGACAGCATCATGCTCCATTGCCCATCAACTCATCAAAATCGACGGTCTTTTCGCTTACCTTGGCCACGGACAGTACCCATTCCACCACATTGTTCTCGGTGGCCAGTGACTCCGCTTCCTGCAAGCGCTGGGGCTGGGAGTAATACCAGCGCACCACTTCCTGAGGATCTTCAAAAGTTGCTGCGAATTCATCAACCACTGCGCGCACCTGTTCAGGCTTGGCCTTCAAATCCTTCGTCTTCACCAGTTCAGCAAGAAGCAGGCCCAGCTTAACGCGCCGGGTGGCCTGGGGGGTGAACCAGGCGGGTTCGAAAGGCAGATTGTCGGTGGGCATGCCTCGGGCCTTGAAGTCCTGCTTAGCGCCTTCCACCATGTACTGGGCTTCCATATCCACCAGGGCCTTGGGCACGTCGATGGGGTTGGCTTCGATCAAAGCGTCCATGATCAGGTTTTTTACCTTGGACTGGAGGCGTTTTTTCACTTCACGCTCCAGATTGGCCCGTACCTCCGCACGCATTTTGGTCACATCGCCATCGGCGATGCCCAACAACTTGGCGAACTCGGCATCCACTTCGGGCAGCTTGGGCGCTTCCACCTTCTTGCCGGTAATGTCGAACTGGGCGGTCTTGCCGGCCAGGTTGGGCGCCTGATAACCCTCGGGGAAGGCGACGTCGATGGTCTTGGTTTCGCCAGCCTTCAAGCCTTCCAATCCCTTGTCGAAATCGGGCAGCATCTGACCGCCACCGACAACCACGGCGAAATCGCTGCCCTTGCCGCCCTCGAACTCCACACCGTCCAGGCGACCAACAAAGTCGATGGTGACACGATCATCCTTGGCGGCAGCGCGATCCACGCTTTCATAATTCACACGCTGCTTGCGCAGGGCGTCAATGGTCTTGTCCACTTCCGCATCGGTGACGGTGAACACCGCTTTTTCCACCTGGGTGGCGGATAAATCCGCCAGCGCGATCTCGGGGAACACTTCAAAGACGGCGGAGAACTCCAGCTTTTCCGGACTCACCGCGCCGCCTTCGGCAGCCTTGGGCTCAAAACGGGGATAGCCGGCCACCTTCAGGTTTTGCTTCTGGGCCTCTTCGCCGAAGGCCTTTTCCACGGCAGCGCCGATGGCTTCGGAACGAGCCTGGTGCCCATACTGTTGCGCCACAATCTTGAAAGGCACCTTGCCGGGACGGAAACCCGCCATCTTCACAGTTTTGGACATCTGCTTGAGGCGCTTTTCCACCTCCACATCAATCTCGGCCATGGCCACGGTCATGTCGATGCGGCGTTCCAATGCGCTGGTTTGGGCTTGTTCCTGAGTCATGAGAATGCTTTCTTAAATTAATCTTGGGCTTGGAAAATCGGAATGCCCAGGCAGAGTGCGGCTGCGTGGGCAATAGTGGTCAGGATTCTACCATCGGCAGCCTTGTCCCCCTGTATCGATGCGGGCCGGCGAGGGCGAAAGTCAGGAATTCCGCTTGTCGGGTTTGCAACAAGATGCCGAAATCCCCTGCCCCCGCCTTCAACAAAAAACCCTAATCAATTGATTAGAAAAGAATAAATCATAGGCATTGGAATTGCTCATCCCTTCGCGGAGGTAATTCCAGTGAATTCGAGCCGTCATCAGCGCGTCATCATCAACGACACCACCCTGCGGGATGGGGAACAGTCCGCCGGTGTCGCCTTCACCTTGGACGAAAAGCTGGACATCGCCCGCCAGTTGGATGCCCTGGGAGTGCCGGAACTGGAAGTCGGCATTCCCGCCATGGGGGAAACCGAGCGGAACAGCATCCGGGCCGTGGCCGGACTAGGCCTGAAGGCCAGACTCATGGTCTGGTGCCGTATGCATGAAGCGGATATCCGTGCCGGCGCCGGACTGGGCGCCCACTTGATGGACATCTCCGTGCCTGCCTCCGACCAGCACCTGGCCTCCAAGCTGCGGCAGAGCCGGAACTGGCTGCTGGCCCAGATCACCCATCATGTCGCGCTCGCCAGGGATCAGGGTGTGGACGTCTGTATCGGCATGGAAGACGCCTCCCGCGCCGATCCGGATTTCCTTGACCGGATCGCCGACACCGCCCAGTCTGCCGGCGCCATTCGCCTGCGTTTTGCCGACACCCTGGGTGTGCTCGACCCCTTCGCTGTCTTCGAGCGCATCAGCCGCCTGCGGGCCGCCACCGACCTGGGCATCGAAATGCACGCCCATGACGACCTGGGCCTGGCCACCGCCAATACCCTGGCCGCCGCCCGGGCGGGCGCCACCCACGTCAACACCACGGTAAACGGCCTCGGCGAACGGGCCGGCAACGCGCCCCTGGAAGAAGTGGTGCTGGGCCTGCACCAGTGCTACGGCATGGATACCGGCGTCGACCTGCGGGGCTTCCCCGGCCTTTCCCACAAGGTCGCCCAGGCTTCGGGCCGGCCCATCCCCTGGCAGAAGAGCCTGGTGGGGGAAGGCGTGTTCACCCATGAAGCCGGCATCCACGTGGATGGCTTGCTCAAGGACCCGAACAACTACCAGGGCTTCGATCCCGAACTGGTAGGGCGCAGCCACCGCATCGTGCTCGGCAAGCATTCCGGCTCCAGGGCGGTGAAGCTGGTCCTGGCCCGCCTCGGCCACTGCGTCGGTGAAGACGCGGCACAACGCCTGCTGGTGCAGGTCCGTCGTTTCGTCGAGGCCGCCAAGCGCCCTCCCCTGGATGCAGAACTTCTCACCATGTTCCGGGAGGAACATCATGGACATGTCTGACTTGAATATCGTGCAGCTGCAGACAGAGGCAAGCAAGCCCTCCCTGTTCGCCCTGTTGCGGGAAGACCTGGACTGCGTTTTCGGCCGCGACCCGGCGGCGAGGTCCACCTTCGAAGTGCTGACCACCTACCCCGGCCTCCATGCCATCATGGCCCAGCGCATCGCCCATGTCCTGTGGCTGAGGGGCTGGCGTTACAGCGCCCGCCTGCTGTCCTTCCTGGCGCGCATGGTGACCAATATCGACATCCATCCCGGTGCAAAAATCGGCCGGCGCTTTTTCATCGACCACGGCGCCGGCGTCGTCATCGGTGAAACCGCCGAAGTGGGCGACGATGTCACCCTCTACCACGGCGTCACCCTGGGCGGCACCACCTGGAACAAGGGCAAGCGTCACCCCACCTTGGGCAATGGCGTGGTGGTGGGCGCCGGCGCCAAAATCCTTGGCGCCATCACGGTGCACGACAACGCCCGGGTCGGCGCCAATTCCGTGGTGGTCAAGGAAGTCCCCATGGGCCGCACCATCGTCGGCATCCCCGGCCGGCTGGTGGGAGAGCGTACCGCCAGCGCCGTCAGCGTAGGTGCCGCCGGCATGGTGGTGAACCTGGACCATCATTTGATTCCCGATCCGGTGGGCAAGGCCATCCAGTGCCTGATCGACCGTATCGACCATTTGGAAACCGAAGTGCGCACCCTGCGGGGACTTCCCCTGGTGGAAGACAAGGACGAGTGCGTCGCCTGCTCCGCCGGGGATTTGTGTTGCGAGGAAACGCACCGTGACTGAAGCCTCCACCACCGATTTCCTCGACATCGGCGACGAAGCGCTCTACTTCGATGAAACCGCTGTCGCCGGTACCGAGTCCCTGATCGCCGAAGCCTCGGTGCTCTACGGTGAGGCCGATGCCGAAGCCAAGCTGCTGCGGGCCTATTTCCTGGCCCCGGAACAACTCTCGGTGCTGGTTGCGCTGTATCGCTACTACTTCTATCAGCACCGCCTGGAAGATACCTTGATCGTCGCCGGCCGGGCGTTGGCCGCCTCCGCCAATCGGCTGGAGATGCCTGCCGACTGGCGCGGCCTCAGCCCCGCGACAGTGGCCCAGGCCGGCGCCCGTAACATGGGCCTGCTGCGCTTCTATCTGCTGGCCCTCAAGGGCACCACCGTCGTCCTGCTGCGCCTGGGCCGCATCGTCGAAGCCCGGGAGCGCCTGGAAAAACTGCTGTCCCTGGACGACAAGGATCACCTGGGCGCTGCGGCGCTCTTGGCCGTGGTGAAGGAAGCCCAGGCCGAATCCCTCCTCCGTCCCACCCTCACCCTCGTAGCCGCCTAGGAGCCCACCATGAGTACGGAAGAACGCGACTTTGATACCGACCTGGAGGACTTGGCTTCCGCCGAAGACTTCCTCAACTATTTCGACATCCCCTACGACGCCAGCGTAGTCCATGTGAATCGTCTGCACATCCTGCAACGCTTCCACGACTACCTGGCCAAACAGGAAGCCGGCAAGGCCCCGGACTACGAGGCCTATCGCAAATGGTTAACCCTGGCCTACCAGGATTTCGTCAAATCCGACGCCCTTACCGAGCGGGTTTTCTCCGTTCTGCAAAAGGCGAACGGCAGCGCCTTCATGCCTGCCGGCGATATTTTCAAGTAAGGGGAAACGCCATGCAGCCCCGCTGGGATTACGGCGATGCCGTGCGGGTCACCCGTAACGTGCGTAACGATGGCACCTACCCGGGCCTGGACCCCGGGGCCTTCCTGGTGCGGCGCGGCAGCGTCGGCTATGTGGTCAACGTCGGCACTTTCCTGCAAGACCAGATCATCTATTCGGTTAACTTCCTTGAAGAGGGCCGCGTGGTGGGCTGCCGCGAGGAAGAATTGATCGGCCGCGACGAGGAGTGGTTACCCAGCCGCTTTGAGTTCCGGGAAAAAGTGAAGGCCGCCAAAGCCTTGTCCATCCGCGGCGTGGTGAAGGTGCCGCTGCACAGCCTGGGCGAGGTCATCAAGGTCGTGCGTGATGCCCCCGGTGGGCTGCTGTATCACGTCCATTTCAACTGTCTCTCCGGCGAACCCTTGATGGTGCCGGAATCCGCGCTCCTTCCGGCAGAGACGGCGGAGCCCAGCCAGGAGGTCGAGGCATGAATACGCACGCCAGCGCCTATCTCACCCTCAAGCTCGCCCAACAGCTTTATCAGAAGAATCCGGACATCCTCGGGCCGGAGGAACGCAAACGCGTGGACGCCGTGGCCAGCAAGCAGCGGCAATTGGAAGCCCTGATCCTGGCCACGCCGGAAGCCGCCCAGGTGGCCTTGCCGGAATCGTCGGTGAAATCCAGCCTGGCGGAAATCCGCAAGCGTTATCCGAATGACGACGACTTCCATGCCGACCTGGACCGCATCGGACTCAGCGAAGCCAGTCTTAAGGAAGCCGTGCAACGGGACCTGACGGTGGAGGCCGTGCTGGACAAAGTGGCGACCCGGGCCGCCAAGGTCAGCGACACCGAAGTGGAGATTTTCTACTTCATGCACAAGGAGCGCTTCACCCGCCCCGCCAGCCGGACCCTGCGCCACATCCTGATCACCGTCAATCCCGATTACAAGGAAAACGACCGGGAAGCCGCCTTGGCGCGACTACAGGACATCCGCAAACGCCTGCTCAAGGAACCGAAACGTTTCGAAGAACAGGCCCTCAAACACTCCGAATGCCCCACCGCCATGAACGGCGGCCTGTTGGGCAATGTCACCCCCGGTCAGTTGTACGCGGAACTGGAACCCGCCGCCTTCGCTCTCCAGACCGGCGAAATTTCGCAGGTACTGGAATCCCCGGTGGGCTTCCACATCATTCGCTGCGATGCCATCAACGAGGTGTCCAGCATGCCGCTGCAGGAAGCCAGGGAACGGGTTTACAAACACCTCATGGAGCAACGGCAACGTATCTGCCAAAAAGCCTGGATCAACAGCCTGCAACGGCCAGCCGAGGCGGAGTCCGCCGCCGCTTGATACCGACTTAGGCGTCCCCCTCGGCCAGGGGCGCATCGTGGACATCGCCGCCAAAGGCCATCTGCTTGAGATGGAACAGTTCGTCCCGGGCCGCCGCCGCCTGTTCGAACTCCAGGTTCCTGGCGTGGTCCTGCATGGCTTTTTCCAAGCGGCGGATTTCCTTGGCCAGGGCCTTTTCGCTCATGGCCTCGTAGCGCGCCGTTTCCTGGGCGGCCTTGAGTTCCCGGGCGCCGGCATCGGCGTCGTAAACACCATCGATGATGTCCTTGATGCGCTTGCTCACCCCCCGCGGCGTGATGCCATGTTCAACGTTGTAACTGAGCTGCTTGTTGCGCCGTCGCTCGGTTTCCTTCATGGCCCGCTCCATGGAGCCAGTCACCCGATCGGCATAGAGGATGGCGGTGCCGTTGATATGCCGTGCCGCGCGGCCTATGGTCTGGATCAGGCTGCGTTCGGAACGGAGAAAGCCCTCCTTGTCGGCATCGAGGATCGCCACCAATGACACCTCGGGAATGTCGATGCCTTCCCGCAGCAGGTTGATCCCGATCAGCACGTCGAACACTCCCAAGCGCAGGTCGCGGATGATTTCCACCCGCTCCACGGTGTCGATATCCGAGTGCAGATAGCGCACCTTGATGCCGTTGTCCCCCAGGTACTCCGTAAGCTGCTCCGCCAAACGCTTGGTGAGTACGGTCACCAGCACCCGTTCCTCCTTGGCGGTGCGCAACTTGATCTCCCCCAACAGGTCGTCCACCTGGGTCAGGGCGGGACGCACCATCACCACCGGGTCCACCAGTCCTGTAGGCCGCACCACCTGCTCCACCACCTGGCCCTGGTGCTGGGCCTCGTATTCCGCCGGTGTGGCCGACACGAAGATGGTCTGGGGCATCAACCGTTCGAACTCATCGAACTTGAGGGGACGGTTGTCCAGGGCCGACGGCAGGCGGAAGCCGTAATCCACCAGATTCTCCTTGCGGGAGCGGTCGCCCTTGTACATGGCGCCCACCTGGGAGACGGCCACGTGGGACTCGTCGATGAACATCAGGGAATTGGGCGGCAGATAATCAATCAGCGTGGGCGGCGCCTCCCCCGCTTGCCGGCCCGAGAAATGGCGGGAATAGTTTTCGATACCCTTGCAGAAACCCAGTTGTTCCAGCATCTCCAGATCGAAGCGGGTGCGTTGCTCGATACGCTGGCACTCCACCAGCTTCTGTTCCTTCTGAAAAAACTCGATACGGTCCGCCAGCTCCTTCTTGATTTTTTCCACCGCCGTCAGCACCGTGGCCCGGGGCGTCACATAGTGGCTGGAGGGATAGACGGTGAAGCGGCCCAGCTTCTGCCGCACATGGCCGGTCAGGGGATCGAACAGCGCAATGCTTTCGATCTCGTCGTCGAACAACGTCACCCGTACCGCATGCTCGGCGTTTTCCGCCGGGAAGATATCGATCACATCACCCCGCACCCGGTATACGCCACGCTTGAAGTCGGTTTCATTGCGGTCGTATTGCATCTCGGCCAGGCGGCGGATGATGTCCCGCTGGCCCAGCTTCTCCCCCTGGCGCAGATGCAGGATCATGCTGTGGTAATCCACGGGATTGCCGATACCGTAGATGCAGGACACGGTGGCCACAATCACCACATCCCGGCGTTCCAACAGACTCTTGGTAGCCGACAGCCGCATCTGTTCGATGTGCTCATTGATGGACGAATCCTTCTCGATGAACAGGTCGCGGGCAGGCACATAGGCCTCCGGCTGGTAGTAATCGTAGTAGGAAACGAAGTACTCCACCGCGTTCTCGGGGAAGAACTCGCGGAATTCGGCGTAAAGCTGGGCGGCCAGGGTCTTATTGGGTGCCAGCACCAAGGCCGGCTTGCCCATGCGGGCAATGACGTTGGCCATGGTGTAGGTCTTGCCCGAACCGGTAACACCCAGCAGGGTCTGGAAGGACAGGCCGTCCTCCAGTCCTTCCACCAGTTTGTCGATGGCCTCCGGCTGGTCGCCTGCCGGTGGGAAGGGCTGATGTAATTTGAATACGGGGAACTCGACGATGTCGGCCATCGCAATACCTCACGTAAATGAACGGCCAGAAAACAAAAAAACCGACCACGAAGGGTCGGTTTCCTGAGTGCTTCTGGCGGAGATGGTGGGATTCGAACCCACGATCAGAGTTTTGCCCCGATGCTCCCTTAGCAGGGGAGTGCCTTCGACCACTCGGCCACATCTCCAACAGGGGCGCGATGATACCTGCCGCGCCCCGTTTACGCAATCGCCCGAAAGCGAGAAATCCTTCAGGCGGGGGCCTGATCCAGATCGAAGGCCTTATGCAATACACGCACGGCCAGCTCGAGGTATTTCTCGTCCACCACCACGGAAATCTTGATTTCGGAAGTGGAGATCATCTGGATGTTGATGCCCTCCTCGGCCAGGGTACGGAACATCTGGCTGGCCACGCCGGGATGGGAACGCATGCCGACGCCCACGGCGGAGACCTTGCAGATCTTGTTATCGCCCACCACGGCACGGGCGCCCACGTGGGGCTTGACCTTGTTCTCCAGGATGTCCAGGGCGCGGTTGTATTCGCTGCGATTGACGGTGAAGGAAAAGTCGGTGGTGCCGTCATGGCCGACGTTCTGGATGATCATATCCACGTCGATGTTGGCATCGGCGATGGAACCGAGGATCTGGTAAGCGATACCGGGCTTGTCGGGCACGCCCAGAACGGTGAGCTTGGCTTCGTCCCGGTTGAAGGCGATGCCGGAAATGATGGGTTGTTCCATAGAGCTATCTTCCTCGAAAGTAATGAGCGTGCCGTTGGTTTCCTTACCTTCCTCCTCGAAACTGGAGAGCACGCGCAGCTTGACCTTGTATTTGCCGGCAAATTCCACGGAGCGGATCTGTAGCACCTTGGAGCCGAGGCTGGCCATTTCCAGCATTTCCTCGAAGGTGATGCGATCCAGCTTGCGGGCCTCGGGCACGATGCGGGGATCAGTGGTGTAAACCCCGTCCACATCGGTATAGATTTGGCATTCATCGGCCTTGAGGGCGGCAGCCAGCGCCACGCCCGACGTGTCGGAACCGCCGCGGCCGAGGGTGGTGATGTTGCCCTCCTCATCGGCGCCCTGGAAACCGGCCACGATGACGACGGTGTCGTTGTCCAGATCGCGCTGGATGTTCTGGCCGTCAATATCCAGAATCCGGGCCTTGGTGAAGGTGCTGTCGGTGAGCACTTTGACTTGGCTGCCGGTATAGCTGCGGGCCTTCACCCCAATGTCTTTCAACGCCATGGCCAACAAGGCGATGGTCACTTGCTCGCCCGTTGAAATCATCACGTCCAGCTCCCGTCCATCGGGAGCCGGGGAGACATCCTTCGCCAATGCAATCAAACGGTTGGTTTCACCGCTCATGGCGGAAACCACCACCACCATTTGATGCCCCTGGGACTTCCAGCGGGCGACCCGCTTCGCGACATTCTTGATGCGCTCGGGAGAGCCCATCGAGGTACCGCCGTATTTTTGAACTATCAAAGCCATTTTCGTGTCGAACCAGCCACTTATGAGTGCAAAGGGCGGAATTCTACCCGATCCCGCAAACCCTGGCATTGAACGACTCTCCGACCTATGCGAATCGCAGAAAATAATGCTGCACTTGTATGTTGTTCGCCTATTGCCTATAATTTTAGTAATATAACTTCGGTTATAGACGCAAGGATAATTGATCAGCTTTTCAGAACCCTTTGCACCCTGATACAACGCCGATTGGAGAATGATATGAAAGCCACAGACAAAATCGATGCACGCGAGATTCGCCGCAAGCTGGGTCTGAATCAGCAGCAATTCTGGTCCAAGCTGGGCGTCACCCAGAGTGGCGGCTCCCGCTATGAAAGCGGCCGCAACATGCCCCGTCCCGTGCAGCAGTTGCTGCGCTTGGTGCACGTGGAACAGATCGACATCAACAAGATTCGCCGCGATGACTACGAGGTCGTCGAATACCTGAAGGCCAATGATTCTTCCCTGTTCAAGGAATTGAAAAAACTGGCCAAGGCCGCCCGCAAGGCAGGTTGATTTTCCCGATGGCGAGCATCAGGGGCTGACCGTAA
>RXJP01000003.1:10559-28799 GCA_003963315.1 Rhodocyclaceae bacterium
TCTTTGAGCGCCGCAGCCAGGCTGGAGAACCATTCGGCCGGCAATCGTCCTAGCCGCGCCGCTTCCGGCTGCAAGGATGGTCGCGCCAGGCCATACAAGTGCACGCCCTTCAGACGATGGCTGCAACGCGCCAGCAAGTCCACATAAGCGTCCATTTCTTCCTGTCCCGGCGGCAGGTCATCCAACAAGAAAAAGCAGGACTGCACCCAAGTCGGACACAGATCCGCACAGAGGCTCAAGCGCTTCATCACCTGATGAGGGGTGGTTCTGCTGCCGTTGATGCCATGCATGGCTTCGGCGGAGGCCCGGTCCAGCTTGAACCAGACCTCCCCTCCCCCCTGGGCCAGCCGTTGCAAGCCCGCCTTCACAGCCACCTTGTCCATCAGGCTGCCATTGCTGATCAAGCGCAACGGAATCTTCCCCAGCAGGCCGTGCTGCGCCAACACATCCGCCACGGCCTCCACGGCAAGGGGAAACTCCGGCGCGCTAGTGGGTTCGCCATTGCCTGAAAA
Organism: Rhodocyclaceae bacterium; assembly: GCA_003963315.1. Classification (GTDB taxonomy): domain Bacteria; phylum Pseudomonadota; class Gammaproteobacteria; order Burkholderiales; family Rhodocyclaceae; genus AWTP1-18. The sequence continues at coordinate 11,072 of RXJP01000003.1, forward strand.
CGCCACATCCATCAAATGCCGGGCGTCCTCCGCCACACGTTCGGCCATGAAATTCCCGTACAGCACATCCCGCAACAACGCATCCAGCTCCGCCTTGAGTTGGGGAATATTCAGCGGCGGCGGCCCGCCACGCTTGAGGTCGGGAACCTGGCAGTAAATACAGCGCCAATTGCAGGCATTGTTGGGATTGAGGTTGATGCCGATGGAAACCCCGCCCGCCCGACGTGACACTACGGGATACACATAGGTCATTCCCGCACTATCGCGGGAATGCTCTTCGATCTTGAGCAATTTGGACGTGTCGGACGTGGCTGCCATGGTGTTGTCTGAAAAGTACGGACGGGGCCTCGAAACGAGGGCGGCTATAATGCGCGGCCTTGAGCATAACACCGCCCCCATGCTAATCACCCGCCGCCTTGAGTTCGATGCCGGGCATCGCATTCCCAACCACCAGAGCCAATGCCGCCATCTGCATGGGCACCGCTACGCCCTGGAAGTGACCCTACGCGGCGGCATCATCCGCGATGACCAATCGCCGGAAGACGGCATGGTCATGGATTTCAGCGAAGTGAAGGCCATCGCCAAGACCCATGTGGTGGATCCTTGGGATCATGCCTTCCTGGCTTGGAATGACGACAAGGCGGTCGTGGATTTCCTCGCCACCATGCCCGGGCATAAAACCGTGGTGCTGGATGTGGTGCCCACCGCGGAAAACCTGGCGGCCATCGCCTTCCGGATTCTTGCCCCGCTCTATCAGGATGCCTACGGCCATCACCTCAAGCTCGAGTGCGTCCGCCTTTGGGAAACGCCCAACTGCTGGGTGGATGCACTGGGCGCGGATCAGGACTGAAGGCCGACATAATCCGCCGACCGGGCTGAATACGTTTCAACAACAGAAATGAAAAACGGGCTCATCAATTGATGAGCCCGTTTTATTTTTTGGCGTCCCCACGGGGATTCGAACCCCGGTTCACACCGTGAAAGGGTGTTGTCCTAGGCCTCTAGACGATAGGGACTTCGTCATTAACAACCCGACTGCAAGCAGTACGTGTCGTTCAAGAGCCGCGCATTCTATGGATCGAGTAAAAAGTTGTCAATACATTTGCCAAAAGAAAAATCACTTTCAACCTGCCGTAACAACTTTTTACTTTGATCGATTTGCGACCCAGGCAAAGCGAAATCACGACGGACCAACGGCCGTCAGGAGGAGCCTCCCGACGGGCTATTTCCCGGCTTCGCGGCGGGCACGGGAAGAAGGCATCATGGTGGCCTCGCCTTCGATCACCACCTTGCCTGCGACGGTACATACCGTATCCAGAATCACGCGGCACTTGTCCACCATGACCTCCTTCACCGTGGCCTTGGCCGTCACCGTATCGCCGGGGCGGACAGGCGCCTTGAACTTCAAGGTCTGGCCCACATAGATACACCCGGCGCCGGGCAGCTTGTTCCCCACCACGGCGGAGATCAGGCTCGCCGTCAGCATGCCGTGGGCGATGCGGCCACCGAACATGGTGGTTTTGCCGAACTCTTCATTCAGGTGCACGGCATTGATGTCGGTGGACACACCGGAAAACATGACGATGTCCGCGTCGGTGATCGTCTTGGAAATTTCCGCGGACATACCCACGGAAAGATCTTCGATGTCGTAACCATTGAGAGGATTCATGACGTTCCTGTTCTTCTGCTCATTAAAAGAGGGCCGTAGCTTAACCCAAGGCCGCATCCGCCGCCTTCAGGCTGGACTCGCCGCGCCTGAGGATGGTCAGCAACGAGGCCGTTAAGGGCAGCACCTGGTCCGCGTAGAAGCCGGTGGTGGCGATCTTCTGCTTGTAGAAGCCCGCATCCCCCTGCCCTGCGGCGAGTTTCGTCTGGGCCGCCAGGGCGGAACGCACCAGCACCCAGCCGCCCGCCACAGTTCCCATCAGCTTAAGGTAGTGGTTGGCGCCCATCAATGCCGCGGGAGTGTTGCTGCCGTAGTTGGCAACAATCCATGCGGTGGCCTCCTTGAGATGGCCCACCGCCTCGGCAAGGGTATCCCCCAAGGTTTTAAGCGCGGCATCGGCCTGGGCTGCGGCTACCGTCTGTCCCATCTCGGCAATCAGGGCGAAAGCCGCTTCACCGCCATCGCGGGCCACCTTGCGGCCCATCAGGTCGTTGGCCTGGATGCCGGTGGTGCCTTCGTAAATGGTGGTGATGCGGGCATCTCGCTGGTGTTGGGCCGCGCCGGTTTCCTCGATGAAGCCCATGCCGCCGTGCACCTGCACACCGGTATAGGCGATCTCGTTGGCCTGCTCGGTACACCAGGCCTTGACCACGGGAATCAAGAGATCGATCCGCGCCTGCTGGCGCTTGCGCTCTTCCGCGTCGGCGCAACGCTCCGCCTTGTCCATGGCGGCCGCAGCCACCAAGGACAAGGCGCGCATCGCTTCCGTCTGCGAACGCATGGACATCAGCATGCGCCGCACATCCGGGTGATAGGCGATGGGCAGGGCTCCCTCCCTCCCCACCACGCGACCCTGGATGCGTTCAGTGGCATAGCCCAACGCCTGCTGATACGAGCGCTCGGCAATACCAACCCCTTCAAGACCTACCGCCAACCGGGCATGGTTCATCATGGTGAACATGTACTCCAGGCCTCGGTTGGCTTCTCCCACCAGGTAACCCACGGCGCCTGCACCTTCGCCGAAGGCCATCACGGCGGTGGGACTGCCGTGAATTCCCATCTTGTGCTCGATGGACACGCACTTCGCATCATTGCGCGCGCCCAGGGAGCCATCCGCATTCACTAAAAACTTGGGCACCACGAACAGGGAAATCCCCTTCACCCCCGGCGGCGCATCGGGCAGGCGGGCCAACACCAGATGGATAATGTTGTCGGTGTAATCGTGCTCGCCGTAGGTGATGAAAATCTTGGTGCCGCTGATCAGGTAGTGATCACCGTTGGGCACCGCTTTGGTACGCACCGCCGCCAGGTCGGAGCCGGCATTGGGCTCCGTCAGGTTCATGGTGCCGGTCCACTCGCCCGAGATCATCTTGGGCAGGTAGATCGCCTTCAACTCATCGGAAGCATGATGGGTGATAGCTTCGATGGCGCCGCTGGTCAGCATGGGGCAAAGGGCGAAGGAGGTACAGGCCGAGTTCCAGATTTCGCTGACGGGAATGCTCAGCAGATAAGGCAAGCCCTGGCCGCCGTATTCGGGATCGCAAGTCAGGCCGATCCAGCCGCCTTCGGCGAATTGCTTGTAAGCATCCTTGAAACCAGGCGAAGTCTTCACCGCATGGTCGGCGAAGGTCGCCCCTTGCTGGTCGCTGGTCTTGTTGAGGGGGGCAATCACTTCCTCGGCCAAACGGCCTGCCTCGTCCAGTACCGCGGACACCAGATCGGCACCCACATCCTCACAACCGGGAAGGGCTGCCACCTCATCAAGGCCGGCCACTTCTTCCAGCACGAACATCATGTCTTTTACCGGAGCGACATAAACAGTCATTGCGTTCTCCTAATTTTTTTAAAGGGCGGCCGTCAGTTGCGGCACCACCTCGAACAGATCGCCCACCAGGCCGTAGTCGGCCACCTGGAAGATGGGAGCATCCGCATCCTTGTTGATGGCGACGATCACCTTGGAATCCTTCATCCCTGCCAGATGCTGGATGGCGCCGGAAATACCAATGGCGATGTAAAGCTGGGGCGCCACCACCTTGCCGGTCTGACCCACCTGATAGTCGTTGGGCACGAAGCCCGCATCCACGGCGGCACGGGAAGCCCCCAAGGCGGCCCCCAATTTGTCCGCCAGGGGCGCCAGCACCTGTTGGTAGTTATCGCCATTACCCAGCCCGCGCCCACCGGAGACGATGACCTTGGCGGCACCCAGTTCGGGCCGCTCGGAGACGCTCAATTCGCGGCCCACCAAGCTGGTACAGCCCAGGTCGGCGGGAGCGCCTACGCTTTCAATCCCGGCGGACCCGCCGTCGGTCGCGGCGTCGAAAGCCGTAGTGCGGACGGTGATGACTTTCACCCCATCACTGCTTTCCACCGTGGCCAGGGCATTGCCGGCATAGATGGGGCGGATGAACGTATTGGCGTCCACCACGGCGCTGATCTCGGAGATCTGCGCCACATCCAGCAAGGCGGCGACCCGGGGCAGGAAGTTCTTGCCGTAGGTGGTAGCCGGCGCCAGGATGTGGGTGTAGCCGGCGGCCATGGAAACCACCAGGGCAGCCAGATTCTCGGCGAAACCTTCCGCCAAGGAGGCGGCATCAGCGACCTTCACTTTGGCCACACCGGCCAGGACGGCGGCGGCCTGAGCGGCGGCTTGGCAGTTGTGGCCGGCCACCAGCACCTCCACGGTGCTGCCCAGCTTGAGGGCGGCGGTGAGGGTATTGCGGGTGCTGGCTTTCAGCGTGGCGTTGTCGTGTTCAGCGATGACCAGAATGCTCATATTCTTTCCCCTCAGATGACCTTGGCTTCGTTCTTCAACTTATCCACCAACTGGGCCACGTCGCCGACGCGGATGCCGGCGCTGCGCTTGGGCGGTTCGTTGACGCTGCGGGTGGCGAGGCGCGGCGCAATGTCCACCCCCAGGGAGGCGGCGGCCAGCACATCCAGGGGCTTTTTCTTGGCCTTCATGATGTTGGGCAGCGTGGCGTAGCGGGGTTCGTTGAGGCGCAGGTCGGTGCTGATCACGGCCGGCAGGGTCACGGCGATGGTTTCCAGGCCGCCATCCACTTCCCGGGTGACGGTGGCCTTGCTGTCGGCGATCACCACCTTGGAGGCGAAAGTGGCCTGGGGCCAACCTTGCAGGGCGGCCAGCATCTGGCCGGTCTGGTTGGCGTCGTCGTCGATGGCCTGCTTGCCGCAAACCACCAGGCCGGGCTGTTCCTTCTCGCACACCGCCTTGAGCAGCTTGGCCACAGCCAGGGGCTGGAGTTCCACGTCGGTTTCCACCAGGATGGCCCGGTCGGCGCCCATGGCCATGGCCGCCCGCAGGGTTTCCTGGCAAGCCGTAACGCCACAGGTGACGGCCACCACTTCCGCCGCCACACCGGCTTCCTTGAGGCGCACCGCTTCTTCCACGGCGATCTCATCGAAGGGGTTCATGGACATCTTGACGTTGGCCAGGTCCACGCCGGAGTTATCGGCCTTGACGCGGACTTTGACGTTGTAGTCCACCACCCGCTTGATCGGGACAAGAATTTTTAGGCTCACAGATCAGCTCCTGTTTTATGTTTTTCGGGAAGTTCGACTTCCACTACTTAAGCGGCTTGACCGCTTGCACCGTGGGTAAACCCAACACTGGCAGCCAACAGTCTGGCTTCGGAAGTTTTCCGAACCGTTTTGCGAATGTAACGAATGTTTGCGGCCTGAAGGATCATAGGACTTCGAACAGTCCCGCCGCCCCCATGCCAGTGCCGATACACATGGACACCATGCCCCATTTGCCGCCGGTACGCTTCATGCCATGGAGCAAGGTGGCGGTGCGGATGGCGCCGGTGGCCCCCAGGGGATGCCCCAGGGCGATAGCCCCGCCCTGGGGATTCACTTTTTCCGGGTCCAGTCCCAGGTCCCGCACCACCGCCAAGGCCTGGGCGGCGAAAGCCTCGTTGAGCTCGATCCAATCCAGGTCGTCCTGGCGCACACCGGCCTGGGCCAACACCTTGGGAATGGCCTTGACCGGGCCGATGCCCATGATCTCCGCCGGCACCCCGGCCACGGAAAAGCCGGCGAAACGGGCCAGGGGCTGGAGATTGAACTGTTTCAGGATTTTTTCCGATACCAGCATCACCGCCGCGGCCCCGTCGGACATTTGCGATGCATTGCCCGCCGTCACCGATCCCCGGGCGGCGAACACCGGCTTCAGCTTGGCCAGCCCCTCAACGCTGGCATCGGCGCGGGGGCCTTCGTCGTTTTCGCACAGCCGCTCCACAATACGCACGGTGCCCTGCTCGCCGGGCATTTGGCTACGGGTGGCATAGGGCGAAATCTCGGCGCGGAAATGTCCGGCGGCAATAGCGGCGACGGCCTTGCGATGGGAGGCCACGGCGAAGGCATCCTGGTCTTCGCGGCTCACCTTCCACTGCTGGGCGACTTTCTCGGCGGTGAGCCCCATACCGTAGGCGATGCCCAGGTTTTCCTCCTTGGCGAAGATGGCGGGATTGAGGGACACCTTGTTGCCCATCATATTGGGCATCACGCTCATGGATTCGGTGCCGGCGGCAATCATCACGTCGGCCTCGCCCAAGCGGATGCGGGCCGCCGCATCGGCAACCGCCTGCAAGCCCGAGGAACAGAAACGATTGATGGTGATGCCCGGCACCGTATCGGGCAGGCCCGCCAGCAGCAGGCCGATGCGCGCCACATTCATGCCCTGCTCCCCTTCGGGCATGGCGCAACCGACGATCACATCGCCGATGAGCCCGGGGTCGATCTGCGGCACCTGCGCCACCACCGATGCCAACACATGGGCCAGCATGGAATCGGGGCGCGTGGTGCGGAACATGCCGTTGCGTTTGGCCGTGGGCAGGCGGGTGGCAGCAACGATGTAGGCTTCCTGAACTTGTCGTGACATTTAAATCCCTTTCAGTTGCGCAATGGTTTTCCGGTTTCCAGCGTGTGCTGGATTCGCGCCTGGGTCTCCGCCGTTTTCAATAGCGCGACGAATTCCTTGCGCTCCACTTGCAGCAGCCATTCATCGTCCACCAGGGTTCCCGTTTCCACCTCACCGCCGCAGAGGGCCACGGCAGCGGCGCGGCCCACCCTGTAATCATGGGCGGAAATGAAACCGCCCTCTTTCAGGTTTACCAGCATCATCTCCAGGGTGGCGACGCCATTGCGACCCGCCACGGCGACGTTGCGCGCCCGCAGGGGCGGCCGGTAACCGGCCTCGGCCAGGGCACGGGCCCGGCACAGGGCGACATGGAGCAGCTCGCCGGGATGGAACACCAGGTCGTCCGACGCCTTGGCGAACCCCAGATCCCGCGCTTCCTGGCCGCTGCCTGAGGTCTTGGCGTAGGCAATGGTCTGGAAAGCGGATTGGATCGCGTTGAAAGGCTCGCCCCCGGTCTGCCGTTTGGCGATTTCGGCGGCATTCAGGACGAACTCCTTGCAACCGCCGCCGGCGGGAATCAGGCCCACACCCGCCTCCACCAAACCGATATAGCTCTCCAAGGCCAGCACGCGGTGGCTGGCATGCATGGCGAACTCGCAACCGCCCCCCAGGGCCATACCCTGTACGGCGGCCACGGTGGGTATCTGGGCATGCTTGAAGGCCATGGAGGCCCGCTGGAACTTGGCCACCATGGCCTCCAGTTCGTCAAAGCGACCCGCCTGGCAAGCTTCCAACACCTCTTGCAGGTTGGCCCCCACGGCAAAGGGCGCCTCGTGCCACAACACCAGGCCGTCGAATTCCGCTTCGGCCTTGGCCACAGCGGTCAACAGGCCGTCCACCACGGCGGCGCCCAGGGCGTGCATCTTGGAGCGGACGGAAACGATGGCGATGCCCGCGTCCTGGGGATGGGTCCACAGCCGCACGCCTTCGTTTTCCCACACGGTGGTACCCGCCGCATCGGCCGCCTCGCCCAGCACCCGTTCGGGATAGCGCTGGCGTCGGTACACCGGCAGATCGGAACGGGGCTTAAGCGTCTGCGCCGCAGCGGACCAGGAGCCCGCCGCTTCATGCACGCCTTCCCGGGTGAAGACCCAGGCGGGCAGCGGTGCGGCGGACATGGTCTTGCCGGCGGCGATGTCTTCCTTGATGGCTTCCGCCACCGCCTTCCATCCAGCAGCCTGCCAGGTTTCGAAAGGCCCTTGGTTCCAGCCGAAGCCCCAGCGCATGGCGAAGTCCACATCCCGGGCGTTGTCGGCAATGTCGGCCAGGTGATAGGCGCAGTAGTGGAACACATCGCGGAAGCTGCACCACAACAGTTGCGCCTGGGGATGGGCATGGGCACGCAGAGCATTGAGGCGTTCGGCAGGATGCTTGATCTTGAGGATATCGGCCACCTCCGGCGCAACGATACCGGTGGAGGGCCGATAGTCGCCCGCCGCCGGATCGAAGACATGGATGTCCTTACCCACCTTGGTGAAGATGCCCGCCTTGGTCTTCTGCCCAAGGGCGCCCTTCCCAATCAGTCCCAGCAGCCACTGGGGCGAATTGAAATGGCTATGCCAGGGATCGCCGGGCAAGGTATCGCGCATGGTCTTGACCACGTGGTCGAGGGTGTCCAGGCCCACCACATCGGCCGTGCGGAAGGTGGCGCTCTTGGGCCGGCCGATCTTGGGGCCGGTGAGGGCATCCACCTCGTCGCAGCCCAGGCCCAGGCGGGTCGTGTGGAACATGACGGCGAGCATGGAAAACACGCCCACCCGATTGGCGACAAAGTTGGGGGTGTCCTTGGCCCGCACCACGCCCTTGCCCAGGCGGGTGGTGAGCCAGGTTTCCAGACGATCGAGCATGGCGCCGTCGCTGTCGGTGGTGGCGATGATTTCCACCAGACTCATATAGCGTGGCGGATTGAAGAAATGCACGCCGCAGAAATCAGGCCGCAACGCCGCAGGCAGGTGTTGCGCCAGATGATTGATGGAAAGCCCCGAGGTATTGGAAGCAACAATGGCGCCGGGCTTGAGGTGGGGCGCGATCTTGCGGTAGAGGTCTTCCTTCCATTCCATCTTCTCGGCGATGGCTTCGATCACCAGGTCGCACTCCCCCAGCAGGGGCAGGTGCTGGTCGTAGTTGGCGGCGTCAATGTATTGCGCCCTATCCTTGCTCATCAAGGGGGCGGGCGATTGCTTCTTCAAGCCATCGATGGCTTTTCTGACGATGGCATTGGGGTCGCCCTCTTTAGCCGCCAAGTCGAACAGCACCACGGGCACATCGGCATTGGCCAAATGGGCGGCGATCTGCGCCCCCATCACCCCGGCGCCCAGTACGGCGGCCTTGCGTACGATCAATGAACTCAAGTTGCGGCTCCTTTGCACAGTCAAGGGCGGCCCCTGCCGCCCGCCATTCGTCAAGATGCGAACTGATCCCTCAGCACGCGTTTATTGAGCTTGCCCACGCTGGTTCGCGCCAATTGGGGCACGAACTCCACCCGGTCGGGCACGCCGAACTTGGAAATATGTCCGGCCTGGGCGGCCACCAACACATGGGTACGGATGGCCTCGGCAGTGGTTTCCACGCCGGACTTGAGCACCACCAAGGCCAAGGGACGTTCGCCCCACTTGGCATCGCTCACGGCCACCACCGCCACCTCGGCGACCCCGGGATGACGGGCGATGATGTCCTCGATTTCGAGGGAAGACACCCATTCGCCGCCGGTCTTGATGACATCCTTGATACGGTCGGTCACTTGCAGATAGCCGCGGCGATCGATATGGCCGATGTCCTGGGTGTGCAACCAACCGGATTCCCACAATTGGGCCGATGCCTCGGGGTTGTGCAGATAGCCTTGGGTCAACCAGGGCGTCCGCACCACCACTTCGCCGGTGGCCTTACCATCCCGCGGGCAGTCGGACATATCGGCATTCACCGTACGCAACGCCACCAGGGGAATCGGCCGCCCGGTCTTGATGCGCAGGGCGATGTCCTGTTCGCCGCCTACCTCGGCTTCGTCGAACTGGGCCAGGGAGAGGATGGGACAGGTTTCCGACATGCCGTAACCGGCGAATACGTCGATGCCCCGCTCCCGCGCCGCCTGGGCCAACCCGCTGGTCAGGGCGGAGCCGCCGATGATGACTTTCCAGCGGCTCAGGTCCACGTCCTTTCCTGCGGATGCGGACAGCAGCATTTGGAGGATCGTGGGTACGCAATGGGAGAAAGTGACCTTCTCCTGGTCTACCAGCTTTAGCAGGGTGTCAGGCACATAGCGCCCCGGATAGACCTGCTTGAGCCCCGCCATGGTTGCCACATAGGGCAGACCCCAGGCATGCACATGGAACATGGGCGTAATGGGCATGTACACATCATCCCGGTGCAGGCTGCCCTGCTTAGGCGCCAAGGCCAGGGCGGAAGTCACCGCGAGGGTATGCAGCACCAACTGCCGATGGCTGAAATAGACACCCTTGGGCAGCCCGGTGGTGCCGGTGGTGTAGAAAGTGGTGGCACGGGTGTTTTCATCAAAATCGGGGAACTCGCAGCGGTCGTCCTGGCGCGCCAACAGTTCATCGTATTCGCCGGCAAACCCTTCAGGCAGCGGCGTGCCTTCGTCGTTCAGCAGGACAAAGGTCTTCGCCGTGGTCAGGTCGCCCTTGATCTGGCGCAGTATCGCCAGGAACTCGCTGTTCACCAGGATCACGTCCGCCTGGGCGTGATTCAAGGTGTAAAGAATCTGGTCGGGGGACAGGCGCACATTGACGGTTTGCAGCACTGCTCCCAACATGGGCACGGCGAAGAAGCACTCCAGATAGCGATGGCTATCCCAATCCATGACCGCCACTGTGTTGCCGGGCTTTACGCCCAGGCTGCGTAGCCCGTTACCCAGGCGATTGATGCGCCGGGCCATCTCCACATAACGATGGCGGCGCTTGTCGGCGTAGACGATCTCCTGGTCCGGCACCGTGGCCAGGGGCGTGTGCAGCAACTGCTTGATCAACATCGGATAGGTATAGGCCCCGGGCGTAACTTCGATGGCATGGCTACTCATTTCGACGCTTCCTCCAAATCGACAGTCAAGCGCCCGCATTTCCGACCCACCTCGTTCCAGGCGTTTCCGTCTTCAAGTTGATTTTGAACAACCGTTCAAATCATACTTAAACGAATCCTGCTGTCAATACAGCATAGGAGAAAGCACCGAATCAGCTACGGGAGGAAGGCAGGTCGGAACGGGGCAGGCCGACGAAGGTCGGCGCCTCGAATCCCGCTACGATGAAGGGCATCAAGCGCTGCAACACGGCAGCGGGGTCGCCCGCGTCGGGCAAGCGGTAAACCTCGGCGATACGCATGGTGTCCTTGCCGGCGATCACATAAGCGACGATGCCGACAAAGAAATAGATGCGCCAAAGCACGTCCTCCTCGGTCAGATGCGGCAGGGCGCGATGGAAGGCCACTTTGTAGCGTTCCACCGATTCCGTGTATTCCTCAGGGAAGAAGCTCTCGCTACCGGCGCCGGGATCGTAGAAGGCGCGGCCGATGAGCTGCTTGAAGACGGTGCCGGAAAGGTCATCGCGCCGGGTCAGGCGCAGGGCGCTGGTGATAAAGGCCTCCACCAGCAGGGGAACGGGCACCGGCTGGTCGCCCGCCTCCCGTTCCAGCTTGTCCAAATACTTGACGCGACTTTCGCCGTGCTTGCCCAGGGCCCGGGCGAACACTGCCTCCATGAGCCCCTGCTTGGAACCGAAGTGATAGTTCACCAGCGCCACCGGCACGCCGGCCTCCTTGGTGATCATGCGCACGGAAGCGCCGGCAAAACCATGGGCGGTGAACAGCCGGGTGGCGGCGGCGAGAATGCGTTCCCGGGTTTCGCCGGGTCCGGAAGGTGAGCTCATGATGGATTGGATGGTTTCAACGGGCATTTCCGCCGGGAGACCGGCACAAGGGGTAAGGGATTGGTACATTGCGTACTTCAAGGTCTGCAATCCCTCCGGGCGCTGCATTGTAGGAGCAGGAAAGCAAGACAGGCAAAAGGCTGGACTATGCGCACGACACCCATCAACGGCAATCCCTTCCTCCTCGCCAGCCTGGACGAGATCGACCAGGGCTTGGCCGTGTTCGACGCCGACCTATGCATGGTGGCCTGGAACCGGCCCTTCATGGACATGCTGGCCTTTCCCGAGGAACTGGCCTATGTGGGCAGTTCCTTCGAGAACCTGGTGCGTTTCAACGTCATGCGCGGCGAATATGGCCCCGGCGATCCCGAATTGCAGGTGGCGAAGCGGGTGGTGTCGGTACGCAAACGCGCCGCCTTCCATAGCGAACGGGCGCGGCCCAACGGACGCATCCTGACCATCCAGGGCCGGCCCCTGCCCGACGGCGGACTGGCGGTGATCTACACCGACGTCACGGAACAGCGCCGCACCTCCCGGCTGATCGAGGAACACCAGCAGGAGCTGGAAGAAAGGGTGCGGGCCCGCACCGCCGAACTGGAGTCGGCCAACCGCCAGCTCACCGAGGCCCACGACAAGAACGTGCAGATCACCGCCGCCCTGCAACGCAGCGAGGGCCGCATCCGCCTCATCACCGACACCATCCCGGCCATGATCGGCTACTTCGACAAGGACATGATCTACCGCTACGCCAACCGCGGCTACTGCGCCTGGTTCGGCCGCAGCCTGGAAGAACTGGTGAACCATACGGTCATCAACGGCGTCGGCGAAGTCTTCTACAACAAGGTGAAGGACCATCTGCAACGGGCCCTCACCGGCGTCCAGGTCAGCTACGAATATTCCCTGGAACGCCCGGACGGTTCCATCGTCCACGCACGCAGCACCCTGGTGCCGGAAATCGCCGCCACCGGCGAAGTGCTGGGCTGCTTCATCCACTCCTTCGATATCACCGAGCAAAAGCGTACCCAGGCGGCCCTGATCCAGGCCCAGAAGATGGAGGCTGTGGGCCAGCTCACCGGGGGCATCGCCCACGACTTCAACAATATGCTCACCGTGGTGATCGGCAACATGGCGGCGCTGATGGACAGCCGCGGCGACGACCCGGTGGTGCGCGAGTTCATCGAGCCGGCGCAATTGGCGGCCAAGCGCGGCGTGGAATTGATCCGCCGCCTGCTCACCTTCTCCCGCCAGCAACCCCTGGCGCCCCAGCCGGTGCAGGTGTCGGAAATGATCCGCTCCATGACGCGCCTGCTGCGCCGCTCCCTGCCGGAAACCATCAACTTCGAAACAAAGATCGACGACGAATCCATCCACGTCATGGCCGACCCCCACCAGATGGAAAGCGCCCTGCTCAATCTCACCCTCAACGCCCGGGATGCCATGCCCAACGGCGGCCATTTCCGTATCAGCTATTCGGCGGAACCCCTCGAGCCCCGGTTGCGGGAAGAATTGCAGTTGGGCCCCGGACAGTACGTGCGCATCCGCGCCAGCGACGACGGCATCGGCATGGATGCCGCCACCCAGGCCCGGGTGTTCGAACCCTTCTTCACCACCAAGTCCTTCGGTTCCGGCAGCGGCCTGGGCCTTTCCATGGTCTACGGTTTCGTCCGCCAATCCGGCGGCGCCATCCATATCGATAGCGCACCCGATCAAGGCACCACCATCGAACTGATCCTGCCCCGGACCGAGGCCTCCTCCCTGCCGGATCCCCATTTCATGCACATCGGCGGCCGCAAGGGCCCGGCCCGGCCCTTGGTGCTGCTGGTGGAGGACGACCCGGAAGTGCGCAAGGTGGTGCGACTCCAACTCACGGGCCTCGGTTACCCGGTGCTGGAAGCCAGCGACGGCGACGAAGCCCTGTCCATCGTCGAAAATGTGGAGGACGTGGGCATCATCGTTTCCGATGTGGTGATGCCGGGCCGGATTGACGGCCGCGCCCTGGCCGAAACGGTGCGGGCCACGCGTCCCCGCATCTTCATCGTGCTCATGAGCGGTTACGCCGACGGCATGACGACGGATGAGGAAAAAATCAGCGGCGTCCCCTTGCTGGCCAAGCCTTTCAACCGGGACGAACTGGCCATCGTGCTGGAAGGCCGCGCATCCCCGTCCGTATTGCAGACAGCCATCCCACCTGAAACGACGTCGCCGAAGGAAGTGCCATGAACCGCCCCCTTGTCTTGCTCTGCTTGCTCTCCCTCCTGGCCGCCTGCGGCCCCTCTTCGCCCCTGCCCGTCCTGACGCCGGCGCAACGGGCCAAATACCTGGATGAGATCATTGAACGACGGCCCGAATGCACCTCCTTCCGGGAGCAACTCAAGGCCGGCACACAGACCCGGGAATCCCTGGATGCCATTTTTCAAAGTGCCATCAAGGCCAAATGCGTTGAAAAGGAAGTTTGAAGCAGCACCTTGCACGGGTAACATAGCGCCCCTCACCGCAAACCCTCCGGGGTGACGCACCCATTCCCCGGAGCCCCCATGTCCCCCCCATCCCTCACCCCATGCCTCGAGGCCGCTTTTGCTGCCCGGGGTGAATTGCTGTCCTCCCTCAAGGCCGAAGGCACCGACGCCTACCGCCTGTTCCACGGCAGCGGGGAAGGCAGCCCGGATTTCAGCGGACTGACCATTGACCGCTACGGCGAACTGTTGCTGGTGCAGACCTTTCACCACAGCCTGGACGAGGCCGACCTCTCCGCCATCGACGCCTTCTACGCCCTTGCCCAGCCGGGCCTGAAGCGGGTGTACAACGATAGGAGCCAGCGCAACTCTCGTATCGCCAACGATTTGTCGGCAGCGGAAAAAACCTTCGCCCACCTGCCGGTGATCGCCCACGAAATGGGCGTGCAGTATCAAATCCAGGCCCGCCACCAAGGCCAGGACCCCTGGCTGTTCCTCGACCTGCGCGCCGCACGCCGCCGCGTCATGGCGGAAGCCAAGGATAAATCGGTGCTCAACCTGTTCGCCTACACCTGCGGCGTCGGTATCGCCGCCGCCAAGGCCGGGGCCAACTTCGTGGTGAATGTGGACTTCGCCGAATCCAGCCTGCAAACCGGCAAGGGCAACGCCGGCCTCAACGAGCTTCCGCAACGGGTACGCTTCATCAAGAGCGACGTCTTCGCCGCCACCCGCCAATATGCCGGCATCGGCCAGGCCGAACGGGTGCGGGGCAAACCCATGCCGCCCTTCCCCAAGCTGGAGGCCCGCCAATTCGACCTGGTTTTCCTCGACCCGCCCCGTTATGCCCGCAGCCCCTTCGGCGTGGTGGACCTGGTGAACGATTACCCCGGCGTATTCAAGCCGGCCCTCCTGTGCGCGGCCCCCGGCGGCACACTGATTTGCACCAACAACGTCGCCCAGGTGAACAAGGAACAATGGCTGGACCAGTTGCAACGCAGCGCCGCCAAGGCCGGCCGGCCCATCCGTGACATGGAATGGATCGTCCCCGAAAACGACTTTCCCAGCCATGATGGCCAACATCCCCTCAAAATTGCCCTGCTGCGGGTTTAAACGCAACGACACAAAGGAAAAATCATGGCAATGAAAGCCACCGATCTCGAAAAAAACCGCGGACTCAAAATCACCGGTCAGATGCGCAATGCCGGCATCCCGAGCCGCTTCGCCCAGGATGCCGCCGCCCTGCCCGACAAGAAGGAACAGCGCCGCCGCGACCAGGCCCTGGGCCTGGTGCCCTTCGCCGTCAAGATCAACCAGGAATTGGTGACCACATTGCAACGCCAAGCCGTGGCGCAGAACGTGTCCCTCAACGAACTGGTGGAAACACTGCTGCGTAAAGGATTGGCCTCCGCTTGAGGAGCATCTCCGCAACGGCCCGGCAGCGGGCATCGAGCTTTCTCCTGCTCGCCGTACTGGCATTTTCCACCGCCCTTGCCCGGGCGGCCGACGCCGCCATTGCGGTCACGGTGAACCGTAGCGGAGAGGTGTTCCATGTTGCCGCCACGATACACACCACCGCGCCATTGCCAACGGTGTGGGAGGTCATGACCGATTTCGAGCACATGACCACCATCCTCAACAACTTGAAAACCAGCACGGTACTCAAGCGCGACGGACACAATCTGGTGGTGCGCCAGGAAGGCGTGGCCCGTTACGGCATTCTCTCCTTCAGCTTCGAATCCGAACGGGAAGTGAACATGGAACCGCCGCGACGCATCTTCACCCGGCAAATATCCGGCACCGCGAAAAAGATGGAAAGCGAAGTGGTGTTCGAGCCGGTCGCCGACGGCGTCACCATGCGCTACATCGCCGACATTCAAGATGATTCCATCATGGGCAACCTGTTCGGCACAGCCTTCCTCAAGCACGAGATCGAGGAACAATTCCAGTTGATGGTGGTGGAAATGGAAAGGCGGGCCAAGCGCTGAGCTCCGGCTGCGACAAAGCCTCTTGATCTTCCTTCCGCTTCGCGCCAGGATGGCGGCAATGCGGAAATGAAAGGGAAGATCATGCTGGTCGGCGTCCCGAAGGAAATCAAGGTTCATGAATACCGTGTCGGCGCCACGCCCCACAGCGTGCGCGAACTGGTGCGCCACGGCCACCAGGTGCTGGTGGAAAGCGGCGCCGGTGCGGCCATCGGCCTGACCGATGCCCAATATCTGGAGGCCGGCGCCACCATCGCCGCCAGTGCCGCTGAGGTGTTCGCCCAGGCGGAACTGATCGTCAAGGTCAAGGAGCCCCAGCCCCAGGAATGCCGGCAACTGCACCAGGGGCAAACCTTATTCACCTATCTGCACCTGGCCGCCGATCCGGAACAGGCCCGTCTGTTGATGGCCTCCGGCACCACCGCCATCGCCTACGAAACCGTTACCGCCGCCAACGGCACCCTGCCCTTGCTCGCCCCCATGAGCGAGGTCGCGGGCCGCATGGCGATACAAGCCGGCGCCCACTGCCTGGAAAAAACCCAGGGCGGCGCGGGCCTGCTGCTGGGCGGCGTGCCCGGCGTTGCGCCGGCCAAGGTGCTCATCCTCGGCGGCGGTGTGGTGGGCTACAACGCTGCGTTGATCGCCGTGGGTATGGGCGCCCAGGTCACGGTGATGGATCGTTCCCTGGACCGCCTGCGCCATTTGGACAGCCTGTTCGGCAACCGCATCCGGTCCGGCCATGCCGTGAGCGGCGCTATTGAAGCCCAGGTGCTGGGCGCCGACCTCATCGTCGGCGCGGTGCTGATTCCCGGCGCCGCTACGCCCAAGCTGGTGCCCCGGGAATGGCTGGCCCGCATGAAGCCCGGCTCGGTGCTGGTGGATGTATCCATCGACCAGGGCGGCTGCTTCGAGACCAGCCGCCCCACCACCCATGCTGATCCTACCTTTGTGGTGGACGGCATCATCCACTACTGCGTCAGCAACATGCCCGGCGCCGTGGCCCGCACCTCCGCCTTCGCCCTCAACAACGCCACCCTGCCCTTTGTCCTCGCCCTGGCGGGCAAGGGCAGCCAACAGGCCATGGCCGACGATCCCCATTTGGCCGCCGGACTCAATGTACATGAGGGTCGCATCATCCACCCGGCAGTAGCAGCGGCCCTGGTGGCAATAACAACATGAAGAAAACCCATCCGCCGGTGCACCAGATCGAGGTGCGCATCGGCAAGCTCTCCGAGTTGTTCAACTCCATGGACCCGACGCCCTTCCATCATCGCGACCTGGACAACGACGCGGAAGAATTCCTCGAAAGCTGGGCGATGGAGTTTCCCCACAATAGCCATTTCCGCATCATCGTGCACATCGAACAGATGCCGGAAGAAGACCCGACGCCGGTGGTGGCCGAAGCCATCCACAACTACTTCGACTACCAGGCCATGCTGACCAAAAGAAACCTCAGCCTGCTTCTGCTGGAAGGCCGCACCAGCCTGCTCATCGGTTTGGGGTTTCTGGCGCTCTGCCTGTTCGGTGCCGACATCCTTTCCTCTACTGCCAATGGCAACACCTTTCTCCGTGTCGCCAGGGAAAGCCTCATCATCGGCGGCTGGGTCGCCATGTGGCGGCCGATGCAGATTTTTCTTTACGAATGGTGGCCCCTGGTACGCAAGGGCAACATCTACCGCCACCTCGGCCACGCCAGCGTGCATGTGCTGCCCGTCAGCACATAACCGTTTCCCTTGACCCGGGTCAAGGCCGGGGGCCCATGCCCTGCCGCACAATGCCGCCATTGCTCTATAGGAATCCAGGCCATGACGATC
>RXJP01000003.1:28859-48169 GCA_003963315.1 Rhodocyclaceae bacterium
GAGGCGGCCGTCGGCGACTGGGAAACGGGGCGATCCTCTCTCGCGGAATTTGTCGAGGAAATGGAAAGTCATTTCCATTGCGAGGAGGACACCTTGTTCCCCGCCTTCGAAGCCGCCACGGGCATGACCCAGGGCCCGACCCAGGTGATGCGAATGGAACACCGGCAGATGCGCGGCCTGATGGCGCAGATGCAGCAGGCCTGGGCAGAGCGGGATGGCGAAGCCTTCGCCGGTGCGGCGGAAACCCTGTTGATCCTGATGCAGCAACACAACATGAAGGAAGAGAACATTCTCTACCCCATGTGCGACCAGCATGTGATGGTGGACATCGGCGAGCAGGTCGGCACCGCCCTGCACTGCGCGGCATGAACCAGCCCCGGGTCATCGACGGCCGAGAGATGGAGCCGCCCGAGCCCATGGAGGCCACCCTGGAGGCCCTGGACACCTTGCCTCCTGGCGAGGAGTTGACCCTGCTCCTCAACTGCCAGCCCCACCCTCTTTACCAAGTCCTGCGCCGCAATGGCTATACCTGGACCGAGGCGTGGGACGAAGCAGGCACCAACGTTATCCGCATTCGTGCGGCCTAGGTTCAAGGCCTAGGCTCGGGACAACGGGTTAAAGTATGTCGGCCAGCCTGTCCTTCGACCAGGCACCGCCGATCTCGGTGCCCTTGCGGTTTTTCCTCACCGCCCCCCTCTTCCTCATCGCGGCCGGGCTGGCACTGCTGTTCACGGGCGGCGATGCCCTGGGCAGCCGTTGGCATCCCCACACCTTGGGCCTGACCCATCTCCTGGTGGCCGGCTTCATGCTCCAGGCCATGACCGGCGCCCTGTTCCAGTTCGTGCCCGTGGTAACGGGGGGCAATGTGCAACGGCCCAAGCGGATGGCGGGAGTGATACATTCGGCGTTGACCTTGGGCGCCGTCTTGTTGGTGGCCGGCTTTTTCACCATGAATCCGGACCTATTCGTCGCTGCCGCTTTCTTTCTGGGTACCGGCCTGATCCTGTTTCTGCTCGTGGTGGGCATGGCCCTGGTGCGGGCCGAAGCCCTGGGTCACACCCTCCACGCCTTGCGGGGTGCCGTGTTTTCCCTGCTGCCCACCACCGCCCTCGGCATCGCCCTGGCATTGGCCCTGGGCGGGCGAGCCGCCATCGACCCATCCCGCCTGTTGGAAGCCCATCAGGCCTGGGGCCTGGCCGGCTGGACGCTGCTGCTCCTGGCCGGGGTTTCCTGGTCAGTGGTGCCCATGTTCCAGATCACCCCGGCCTATCCGCGTCTGCTCACCCGCTATTTCGCCCCATGCTTGCTGGGTGCCCTGGGGCTGCTCTCCGCCGGCGTGCTGGTAGGGATTCCACTCCTTGTCGTCGTCGGGGAAATGGCCCTGCTGGCCGCCGCCGCTGCCTTTGCCGCAAGCACGCTGGTCGTCCAAGCCAGACGCAAACGCAAGACCAGCGACAGCACCCTGCTCCTGTTTCGCGGCGCCATGGTGTGCCTGTTGGCGTTTTGCGCCATGGGCGCGTTGGGGGCGATGCTTCCCTCCCTGGCCGAAATGCCGGGGCCGCCGGTGGTGATGGGCCTGCTGCTGATCCTGGGCGTGTTCGTCTCCGTCATCTGCGGCATGCTCTACAAGATCGTGCCCTTCCTGGTCTGGCTCCATTTGCAAGACCGGCCTGCGGAAAGCGAAACGCCGCCCCACATGAACAAGATGATCCCGCCGCTGCGCAGCCGATGGCAGATGCAATTGCACTTCCTCAGCCTGGCCCTGCTGCTACCGGCGCCATGGTTCCCTCTACTGGCCCGGGCCGGCGGTCTGTGCCTGGCCCTTTCCGCCGGATTGCTGCTGTGGAACCTGATGGCGGCCCTGGCGATTTACCGTCGGTTCAAATCTCGAAATCCCGCAGGCGCGCCGCATCGGGAATCGTGATCGCGCGGCCCTGGACCGCGATCAGTTTCCGCGTCGTCAGTTCACCGAGAATCCGCGACAGGGTTTCCGGGGTCAGGTTGAGGCGGGAGGCGATGACCTGTTTGGAAGTGGGTAACGTGATCTCCAGGGGCGCCTTGCCGGTTCCTTCTTCCGCGCCCTCGGGCCAGTGCTGGAGCAAATAGCCTATGACACGCTGGGTGCTGGAACGCAGGGAGTAGGACTCCACGTCCAGCAGCAGGGAATGCAGGCGCATGGACAAACCGGCCAGCATGCGGCGGGCGAAGGATGCATCGGTTTCCAGCAGGCCCAGCACGCTTTCCCGCGACACATGAAGCAGCAGGCTATCGGCCAGTACCTCGGCGGATACCGGATAGGGCCGGTCGAGGAACATCACCGCCTCGCCGAAACTTTGCTGGGGGCCGATGATCTCCACCACTTTTTCATTGCCCTGGATGGAGGGCAGGAACAGCTTTACCTGGCCATAGGCGACCACGTGGAAGCCCTGCACCGGATCGCCCTTGGTGAACACCAGGGCGCCCTTGTCCAGGCGCACTTCCTTGACCCCGGCCAACACTTTCTCCTGCTGGCTGGCGGACAGTTCGCGGAACAAGGGCAAATGGGCGATGAGTTGGGGAATGTTGGCGCGCTTGATGATGAATCTCCAATAAAGGATCGCCGGAAAATGATTTCCGGGGGCGTCGCGTCGTTGCGGGGTGCGCAAGTATTGCCGATTTTTATCTCGTCATGTTTCCCGCCATGGTGACGCCCATAAAAAAATCGGCCCCCGGAGCCGGGGGCCGACCTCTCATGGCAGATCCGACGCATTCGCTATGTTGCCACCTTGCCACCCTTGAAGAAGCTCACGAGATACACCAGCAAGCCGATCAGGAAGACGACGCCCGTACCCTCCCGCAGCCAGTAGAACAGGGACACCTGGTCCTGCACCGCCATGAAACCCATGGGTGTCGGGCTCACCCGTTGCAACCAAACCTGGAGGATGCCGGCGGCGGTAAGGAACAAGGTGATGAACACCATGGCGATGGTCATCAGCCAGAAGCCCCACATCTCCAGCACCTGGGCGGAATTGCTGTTGGCAACCCGGCCTCGCATCAAGGGCATGGTGTAGGAAATCATGGTCAGCACCACCATCACGTAGGCGCCATAGAACGCCATGTGGCCGTGAGCGGCAGTGATCTGGGTGCCGTGGGTGTAGTAGTTCACCGGGGCCAGGGTGTGCAGGAAGCCCCACACGCCGGCGCCGAGGAAGGACATCACCCCCGTACCCAAAGCCCACAGGGTGGCGGCGCGATTGGGATGCTCACGACGGCGCCGATTCACCATGTTGAAGGCGAACACGGTCATGGCGAAGAAGGGAATCGGCTCCAGGGCGGAGAACACCGAACCGAACCACTGCCAGTACTCCGGCGTGCCGATCCAGAAATAGTGGTGGCCGGTGCCGATGATGCCGGTGACCAGGGTCAGCGTGATAATGACGTACAACCACTTCTCGATCACCTCCCGGTCCACGCCGGTGACCTTGATCAGCACGAAGGCCAGCATGGAACCCAGGATCAGTTCCCAGACGCCTTCCACCCACAGATGGACGACCCACCACCAGTAGAACTTGTCCCGCACCAGGTTATCGGGGTTGTAGAAGGAGAACAGGAAGAACACCGCCAATCCGGTCAGGCCCAACAGCATCACCGTGGTGATGGCGGTCTTGCGCCCCTTGAGGAAGGTCATGCCGATGTTGAAGAGGAAGGCCAGGGCCACCACCACGATGCCCATCTTGGTGATGGTGGGTTGCTCCAGGAACTCCCGGCCCATGGTAGGCAGCAGCTCGTTGCCGGTGATCTTGGCCAGGGTCGCATAGGGCACCGAGAGATAACCAACCACGGTCAGCCCCGCCGCCACCAGGAAGACCCAGAACATGACTAGGGCCAGCTTGGGGCTATATAGCTCGCGCTCGGACTCTTCCGGCACCAGGTAATAGGCGGCCCCCATGAAACCCATCAGCAGCCAGACGATGAGGGTATTGGTGTGCACCATCCGCGCCACGTTGAAGGGAATTTCCGGGAACAGGAAATCGCCTATGACGTATTGCAGGCCCATGACCAGACCGAACAGAATCTGGGCGACGAACAGCACCAGCGCGCCGGTGAAGTAATGCCGGGCCACTGCTTGAGATTTATATTGCATGATTGTCTCCTCCTCAGCCTTCGATGTTGGGCGGCCAATTGGCGGTGTTGATCTCGGAGGCGTATTTCAGGAACGCCACCAGATCGTCCAGCTCCTTGTCGCTGAGATGGAAATTGGGCATCTGCCGACGGCCGGGCGCGCCGGTGGGCTGGGCCTTGATCCAGGCCTTGATGAACTCGGGGCCACGACGTTTATAGACATTGCCTAGCTCCGGTGCGAAATAGGCGCCCTCCCCCAACAGCGTATGGCAGCCGATGCAGTTGTTGTTTTCCCAGATGCGCTTGCCGGCGGCCACGGCCGGATTGGCCAATTGCGCCCGCTGGTCCCGTTTCGGCAATTGCTGCTCGGTGTTGTAGGTCAGCGCCAGGAACATCAACAGGAAGAACACCGTTCCCCCGTAAAAAATGTTTCTCGCCGCCGAGGTTGAGAATATTGCACTCATGGTTCCCCCTTTTTAGATGCACCGTCGGCGAAGGCCGCCAGTAGGCCGGGAAGTTACGGGAGGGGACCCCGTCCTCGCCTTGATGGGGGTCAAGAATTTCCGGACGCCACCATTTTCAATGCATATTTTTCCCGCGGCATCTGCTGCGAGGAGAACCAATCCAAGCTATCGGCCAGGGCGGCCACCGAGCCGATCACGATCAAGGCTGGCGGCGCAACACCGGCCTCACGGCAACGCCGCGTCAATGTGTCCACGTCGCCACGGACAACACGTTGGTTCGATAATGTCGCATTGCAAATCACCGCTGCCGGGGTCGCGGCAGGCAGCCCGTGGGCCATCAACTGCCGACAGATTTCCTCCAATCCACCGATGCCCATGTAGATCACCACGGTCTGTCGCGGCCGCACCAGGGCGTCCCAATCCAGATCAATGCTGCCATCCTTGAGATGGCCGGTGACGAACAGGCAGGATTGCGCGTGGTCCCTGTGGGTGAGCGGTATCCCGGCATAGGCCGCCATGCCAGAAGCAGCGGTGATGCCGGGCACCACCTGGAAATTGAGACCTTCTTCCGCCAGTGCAGCAATCTCCTCCCCGCCACGACCGAAGATATACGGGTCGCCTCCCTTGAGGCGCACCACCACCCCGCCCTTGCGCCCCAGTTCCACCAGCAGGCGGCTGATCTTTTCCTGGGAAAGCGTGTGATTGCCCGCTTCCTTGCCCACGTAAATCCGCCGGGCGCGAGGAGGAATCAATGCCAACACATCGTTGCCGACCAAGTGGTCATAAACCACCACCTCGGCCACCACGATAATCCGCGCCGCCTTCAGTGTCAGCAGATCGGGATCGCCGGGGCCAGCGCCCACCAGGTATACGCAATTTTTATCTATATCCATGGATAGATATTCTGGACAAAGGCATATGACAAAAAATTGATCTGCTTCAAGAAAAGGAAGAGACTGCCGATCCGGGCCCAAATTGCTTGACCCCAATCAATGAAATGTCTTCCCCGGATAGGGGAGACTGCTCCATACAAGTTTCAGGTGCCTTCCATCCGGAAGGCGCATCTATCACTTGAGGGGAAATGAACATGAAAAGAACCGGATTCATCGTCAGTGCGCTGGCGCTCATGCCGCTCGCCATCAACAGTGCCTTTGCCGAAGAGGCAAAAACCCAACACAAGGACATGCCCGCGGCAGAAACCGCCTACCAGGGCGCGGGAGGTTCTCCCCTTGCCGCCGTGGAGATGTACCAGGACATCAACCCCAAGGCGCCGGCCATGAGCAAGGCCGAGTTCGACAAGGCCCGCCAGATCTACTTCGAACGCTGTGCCGGTTGTCACGGCGTGCTGCGCAAAGGCGCCACCGGCAAACCCCTGACACCGGACAAGACCCTGGCCAACGGCACCGAATACCTCAAGGTCTTCATCAAATACGGCTCCCCGGCCGGCATGCCCAACTGGGGCACCTCGGGTGAACTCACCGATGACGAAGTGGACCTGATGGCCCGCTATGTGCAACAGACGCCTCCCCAGCCGCCGGAATTCAGCCTGAAGGACATGCAGGCCACTTGGAAGGACATCATCCCCGTCGCCCAACGGCCGACGAAGAAGATGAACAACTACAACATTGCCAACATCTTCTCCACCACCCTGCGCGACGCCGGCGAAGTGGCTTTGATTGACGGCGACACCAAGAAGATCATCAACATTATCAAGACCGGCTATGCCGTGCATATCTCCCGCATGTCCGCCTCCGGCCGCTACCTGTACGTGATCGGCCGCGATGCCCGCCTGAACCTGATCGACCTGTGGATGGAAAAGCCCGACAACGTGGCGGAAATCAAGGTGGGCCTGGAAGCCCGTTCGGTGGAAACCTCCAAATTCAAGGGCTTCGAAGACAAGATCGCCGTGGCCGGCACCTACTGGCCACCCCAGTTCGTCATCATGGACGGCGACACCCTGAAGCCCCTGAAGATCGTGTCCACCCGCGGCATGACCGTGGACAACGAATACCACCCGGAGCCCCGCGTGGCCTCCATCGTCGCCTCCCACTTCCATCCGGAATTCGTCATCAACGCCAAGGAAACCGGCAAGATCATGATGGTGAACTACCAGGATCTGGACAACCTGAAGATCACCACCCTGGATGGCGCCAAGTTCCTCCATGACGGCGGCTTCGACTCCACCGGACGTTACTTCATGGTGGCCGCCAATGCCTCCAACAAGATCGCCGTGGTGGACACCAAGGAAGACAAGATGGCCGCCATCGTGGACGTGGGCAAGATTCCCCACCCCGGCCGCGGCGCCAACTTCGTTCATCCCAAGTTCGGTCCCGTCTGGGCCACCGGCCACCTGGGGGATGAGAGCATCAGCCTGATCGGGACCGACCCGGTGAAGCACAAGGCCCAGGCCTGGAAGGTGGTGGCCACACTGAAGGGGCAAGGCGGCGGTTCCCTGTTCATCAAGACCCATCCCAAGTCCAAGAACCTGTGGGTGGACACCGCCCTCAATCCCGAAGCCAAGATCAGCCAATCCGTGGCGGTGTACGACATCGGCAACCTGGATAAGGGTTACGAGGTCCTGCCCATCGCCGAGTGGTCCGGCCTGGGTGAAGGCGCCAAGCGCGTGGTTCAGCCCGAGTACAACAAGGCCGGCGACGAAGTCTGGTTCTCCGTGTGGTCCGCCAAGAACCAACAGTCCGCCATCGTCGTGGTGGACGACAAGACCCGCAAGCTCAAGGCGGTGATCAAGGACCCGCGCCTGGTGACACCCACCGGCAAGTTCAACGTCTTCAATACCAAGAACGACATCTATTGATGCACCGGAGGGGCGGAACGGTTCCGCCCCTCTTCCTCTCCCCACGAAAGGAACAAGCATGAAAACCTCACTGCTCCTCTCCGCATTGTTGGCGTTCTGTCTGGCACCGACCGCGCAAGCCAGCGAAGCCTTGGCCAGCAAATCCGGCTGCATGGCCTGCCACACCAAGGATAAAAAACTGGTGGGCCCCGCTTTCCGGGATGTTTCCGCCAAGTACAAAGACCAGAAGGATGCCGAAGCCAAGCTGATCGACAAGGTACGCAAGGGCGGCTCCGGGAATTGGGGCCCCATCCCCATGTCCCCCAACGGCCCCGAGAAGATTTCCGATGGCGACCTGAAAACCGTCGTCGAATGGATCCTCAAGGGCGCCGCCTGATGCAACGTGGGCTGGGGTTGGTCATGTCGCTCATGGCGGCCGTACCGGCCCTGGCCCAGTCGTCGCAACCCACCCTCGAACGGCAACAAACCCTGATCCACATGGTGCGCCAGGATTGTGGCTCCTGCCACGGCCTAACCTTGAAAGGCGGTCTCGGTCCGGCCCTGACAGCGGACGCTCTGCACGAGCGATCCATGGATGCCTTGGCCGCCACCATTATCAATGGTCGCCCCGGTACGCCCATGCCGCCCTTCCAGGGCCTCCTCAACGAGGCCGACGTCCAATGGATCGCCCGCCAATTGCTGGCCGGATTTCCGGAAATCCGCTGACATGAAAAAGTCATTCTGCGTTCTGCTACTCGCCTTGGCTTCCCTCCTGGCCCAGGCGGAAACCGTCCTGCGCGGCACAGGGGACTTGGGCATCGTCATCGAACGGGCCAGCGGCAGCGTGCAGATCGTGGACACCACCCATCAGACGGTGATCGGTCATGTCGCCGGCCTCGGCGATCTTTCCCACGCGTCGGCGGTGTTCTCCCGCGACCAGCGCTACGCCTACATCTTCGGCCGCGACGGTGGCCTGTCCAAGGTGGATTTGCTCACCGCCACCCTGGTCAAACGCATCCTGCAAGCCGGCAATTCCATCGGCGGCGCCATCTCCCAGGACGGCCGCCTGGTGGTTTCACAAAACTACGAACCCGGCGGCATCAAAGCCTTCGATGCCGAAACCCTGGCCCTGGTGGCCGACGTGCCTTCCACTTACGGCAGCGAAGGTAAGCGCTCCAAGGTGGTTGGCCTGGCTGACCTGCCCGGCCAGCGCTTCGCCTATGCCCTGTTCGACGCCGGAGAAATCCGTATCACCGATCTCTCCGATCCCGCGCACCCCAAAACCCTCGCCTATCCCGCCGGCAAGCAGCCTTACGACGGCCTGGTGACACCCGACGGCCGTTACTACATCGCCGGCCTGTTCGGCGAAGACGGCCTTGCCCTGCTGGATACCTGGCAGCCCGACCAGGGCGTGCGCAAGGTGCTGGCCGGCTACGGCAAGGGCGAGGAACCGTTACCGGTGTACAAGATGCCCCACCTGCGCGGCTGGTCCATCGCCAATGGCCGCGCCTACCTGCCTGCCATCGGCCGCCACGAGGTGCTGGTGGTGGATACCCGCAGTTGGGAGGAAGTAAGCCGTATCGCGGTGAAGAGCCAACCGGTCTTCGTCATGGCCCGTCCCGACGGCCGCGAGGTATGGGTGAATTTCGCCTTCCCCGACAACGGCTGGGTACAGGTGATCGACACCCGGAGCAATACCGTCAGCGACACCCTGCAACCGGGCAAGGCGGTCCTGCATATGGAGTTCACGCCCCGGGGCGAAGCCGTGTGGATTTCCGCCCGGGACGACAACCGGGTCAACATCTATGACACCGCCAGCCACAAGGTGCTGCGCAGCTTCGCCGCCGAAAGCCCCAGCGGCATCCTGTTCACCGCCCGTGCAACGCGAACCGGATTTTGAAATGAACGACCGCACCCCCATCGGCCTGCGTCTGCTCAACGACTACCAGCGCGACTTTCCGCTGGTATCGCGGCCCTACGCCGACATCGCCGCCCGCCTCGGTCTGGACGAAGCCACGGTGATCGCCGCCTATCGCGAAGGCCTGGCCGACGGCAGTGTCAGCCGCATCGGCGCCGTGGTCACACCCCGCCGCCTGGGTGCCAGCACCCTGGCCGCCATGGCGGTGCCGGCGGAGCGCCTGGAAACCGTGGCCGGGGCGGTGAACACCCATAACGAAGTGAACCACAACTACGAACGGGAGGCCGACCTGAACCTCTGGTTCGTGGTGGCCGCCGAGGATGAGGCGCGACGCAGGGCGGTACTGCACAACATCGCGGCCGACACCGGTTTGGAAGTGCTGTCCATGCCCCTGCGCGAGGCTTACCACATCGACCTGGGTTTCGACCTGCACGGTATCGATGCCCCCAGAATTCCCCAGTACGAAACCGGCACTCCCGCCTGCGCCTTGCCCGCCTTGGAACGCACTCTGCTCTCCGCCTTGCAGGAAGGACTGCCCATCACCGCCCATCCCTACGCCGAACTCGGTGCTAAGGCCGGCCTCAGCGAGGCCATGACCCTGGAGATGCTGGAAGGCTGGCTGCGGGACGGCCTGGTCAAACGCTTCGGCGTGGTGGTGCGCCACCGCGCCCTGGGCTATACCGCCAACGCCATGTGTGTCTGGGATGTGGCGGACGAGGAAGTCACGGCGCTGGGCCGGCAACTGGCCGCGGTGCCCGGCATCACCCTCTGCTACCGGCGCGAACGCGCCCTGCCCCGCTGGCCCTACAACCTGTACTGCATGATCCACGGCAAGGCGCGGAATGAGGTACTGGCCCTGCGCAACGCCGAAGCCGCACGCCTGGGCCTGGATCGATTCCCCCACGAGGTATTGTTCAGCCGCCGCAGCTTCAAGCAGTGCGGCGCCCGCTACGTCGCCGGAAATCCGCAGAATGAATGACCGCGCGCGCCCCTCCTTGGACGATACCGACCGGGCCATCATCAATGCCCTGCAAGGGGGCTTCCCCCTTTGCGAACACCCCTATGCCGTAGTCGCAGAACCCCTGGGCCTGGATGAAGCTGCCCTGATCGCCCGTCTTGAACGGCTCCTGGCGCAGGGCGTGCTCACCCGCTTCGGCCCCATGTTCCAGATCGAACGCCTGGGCGGCGCCTTCTGCCTGGCCGCCCTGGCCGCGCCGGAAGAGGATTACGAACGCGTCGCTGCCAGCGTCAATGCCTTGCCCCAGGTGGCCCACAACTACCGCCGGGAGCATGCCCTCAACATGTGGTTCGTGCTGGCTACGGACAGCCCCGAAGGTATTCCCCAGGCAGCCCAGGAGATCGAAGCCGCCACTGGCCTGACGGTCTTCCTCTTCCCCAAGGAGAAGGAATACTTCGTGGACATGAGGCTGAAAGCATGAGTGCATCTTCCGTCAAACCATCACCTCAGTTCGACGCCACCGACCGCCGCCTGGTGGTAGCCACCCAGGGCGGACTGCCGCTGACACCCAGGCCCTACCACCACATCGCCGAACAACTCGGCCTGACGCCCGAGGAAGTGATGCAACGCCTCGCCGCCATGGTGGAGCGGGGCGCCATCCGCCGTATCGGCGCGGTGCCCAACCACTATGCCATCGGCTACACCGCCAACGGCATGAGCGTGTGGGACATCGACGATGCCGTGGTGGACAACCTGGGCGAACGGGTGGGACAACTGGAGGCCGTCACCCATTGTTACCGCCGCCCCCGTCACGCACCCCAATGGCACTACAACCTGTTCGCCATGGTTCACGGCCACAGCCGCGAAGAAGTGTCAGCCCAGGTGGACGCCATCGCCAGGCTGCTGGAAACCGAATTCCCGGGTGCCTGCCGAGCGCGGGACATCCTCTACTCCACCCGCATCCTCAAAAAAACCGGCCTGAGGATTTCCGGATGACGCACAAAGAAACACGTCATCCCCGCGAAAGCGGGGATCCATGGAAGGTCGACAACGGCTGGATCCCCGCTTTCGCGGGGATGACGATATTTTTCCTATTCGACAAGACTCAATCGTTGCCAACGAAGGTCGTATAAAAATACGACGACAACCCAGTCCGCATCCCATGTTCCGCATCTCCCAATTCATCCGCGAAATCACCGACCCCACCCCTGCCGGCCCGCGCCGAAATCCTCCCGGGCCGGTGGTGATCTGGAATTTGATCCGCCGCTGCAACCTCACCTGCAAGCATTGCTATTCCATTTCCGCCGACACCGATTTCAAGGGGGAGCTGTCCACCGATGAAGTGTTCCAGGTGATGGACGACCTCAAGGCCTACAAGGTGCCGGTGCTGATCCTTTCCGGCGGCGAACCCCTGCTGCGCCAGGACATCTTCGACATCGCCCGCCGTGCCAAGGCCATGGGCTTTTACACCGCCCTCTCCTCCAATGGCACCTTGATCGACGAGCGCAACATCAATGCCATCGCCGACATCTGCTTCGACTACGTGGGCATCAGCCTCGACGGCATGGAGGCCACCCACGACCGCTTTCGCCGCAAAGAGGGTGCCTTCGTCGCCTCCCTGGCCGGATTGCGCCTGTGCCGCGACCGCGGCCTCAAGGTGGGCGTGCGCTACACCATGACCGAGGAAAATGCCCACGACCTGCGTCCCCTGCTGAGCCTGGTGCGGGAGGAAGGCATCCCCCGCTTCTATTTCTCCCACCTTAACTACGCCGGGCGCGGCAACAAGAACCGCAAGACCGACGCCGCCCACCTCACCACCCGGGCCGCTATGGACACCCTGTTCAACCATTGTTGGGAAGATCATTGCGCCGGCCGTGAGATGGATTTCACCACCGGCAACCAGGATGCCGACGGGCCTTACTTCCTCCACTGGGTGCGCCGCCACTTTCCCCATCGCGCCAACCACATTGAGGCCAAACTGCGCCAATGGGGCGGCAACGCCAGCGGCGTGAACGTGGCCAACATCGACAACCTGGGCATCGTCCATCCGGACACCATGTGGTGGCACGTGCCCCTGGGCAATGTGCGGGAGCGACCGTTCTCCACCATCTGGAGCGACCTGTCGAATCCCCTCGTCGCCGGCCTGCGCCAACATCCCCGCAGCGTGGGCGGCCGTTGCGGCGGCTGTCGCTACCTCCCCATCTGCAACGGCAGCTCCCGCGTCCGCGCCGAACAGGCAGGCGGCGATGTGTGGGGCGAAGACCCGGCCTGCTACTTGAACGATGAGGAAATCGCACCGTGAAGCGACTTTTCTGTGTCCTTGCGATCCTCGTTGTGTTTGCTTCCCCGGTCCTGGCTGCCGATACCATTCCCGCCGCCGCCCTTTTCACCACCCATTGCGCCCAATGCCATGGTGCGGACCGCCTGGGCGGGATGGGACCGGCCCTATTCCCGGAAAACCTGGAGCGTCTGCGCAAACCCGAAGCGGTAAAGACCGTGAGCGAAGGCCGCGTCGCCACCCAGATGCCGGCCTTCGCCGCCATCTTGAAGGCGGAGGAAATCACCGCCCTGGTGGATTGGATCTACTCCCCGGTGACGCCGCCCCCCGCCTGGCACGACAAGGACATCACCGCTTCCCGGGTGCAGGTCACCGATCCCAAAACGCTGGGCGACCACCCGGTGTTCAAGGCCGATCCCCTCAACCTGTTCGTGGTGGTGGAAGGCGGCGACCATCACGTCTCCATTCTCGACGGCGACAAGCTGGAACCCATCTACCGCTTTGCCTCCCATTACGCTCTCCATGGCGGGCCGAAGTTTTCGCCGGACGGCCGCTATGTGTACTTCGCCTCCCGGGACGGCTGGATCACCAAATTCGATTTATGGAACCTGAAGGTCATTGCGGAAACCAGGGTTGGCATCAACACCCGCAACGCCGCCGTGTCCGGCGACGGCCGCTACGTGATTGCCGCAAATTATTTGCCGCGCAATCTGGTATTGCTGGACAGCGACCTCAAGTTGGTGAAAACCCTGGAAGCCAGCAGCCTGGACGGCAAGCAGCTTTCCCGCGTTTCCGCCGTCTATACCGCCGAGCCCCGCCACAGCTTCGTCGCCGCCATGAAGGACATGCCCGAACTGTGGGAGATCAGCTATGACGAAAAAGCCGCGCCCATCTACGACGGCTATGTGCACGACTACAAGATGGGCGAAGCCATCGCCAAGCCCGGTTTCCTCAATCCGCGCCGCACGCCTTTGGAAGATGTGCTGGACGATTTCTTCTTCGACCAGGCCTATCGCAACGTGATGGGCACCTCCCGGGAAGGCAAGGGCCAGGTGGTGAACCTGGATGCCCGGCGCAAGGTCGCCGAACTGGCCCTGCCCGGCATGCCCCATCTGGGCTCGGGCATCACCTGGCAGCGGCAGGGCCGCACCGTAATGGCCACCACCGATCTCAAGGCGGCGGCCGTGACGGTCATCAACCTTGCTACCTGGCAGCCCATCAAAACCATCCCCACCCGTGGCCCCGGTTTTTTCCTGCGCAGCCACGAGAACAGCCGCTACGCCTTTGTCGATTCCATGATGAGCCGGGAATTCAAGGACACCCTGCAAGTCATCGACAAGGACACCCTGGAAGTGGTGAAGGAATTGCGCCCCGTCCCCGGCAAGACCCTGGCCCATGTGGAATTCACCCGGGACGGCCGCTACGCCCTGGCCAGCCTGTGGGAAACCGACGGAGCGTTGATCGTCTACGACGCCAAGACCCTGGAAGAAGTAAAACGCATCCCCATGAACAAGCCCGTGGGTAAGTACAACGTCTGGAACAAGATCAATCGCTCGGAAGGCACCAGTCACTAGCAAGGGGCATGCAGTTTTTCTTAACGATCGGCGGGGTCAAACATCGTTATGATCCGTCCCTCCGATATCCGGCCGGACCCGACAGACCGGAAAGAAAATAGCCGACAGCCCCAGACAATGACCCCCCGATTCCATTCCCTCAAGCATTTCCTCGGCATACCGGCAACAAGCCACCACGGCAACGAACAACTGGTCGCCACCCTGGGCGGCATCATCAGCATCGTGCTGGTGCTCCTCGTCACTGCCGCCGCCGTTGGTCCCCAGGACGCACTTCTCATCGTGCCCTCCATCGGCGCTTCCGCCGTGCTGATCTTCGCCGTGCCCCACAGTCCCTTCGCCCAACCCTGGTCGGTGCTGGCCGGGCACCTCTCCTCGGCCATCGTCGGCGTCGCCTGCTATCAGTGGATTCCCCAGCCGATCCTGGCGGCAGGCTGCGCCGTCGGCCTGGCCATCGGCGTCATGCACCTCACCCGCAGCATTCACCCCCCCGGCGGCGCCACCGCCCTGGCCGCGGTGATCGGCGGCCCCGCCCTACACAAGCTGGGTTACGGCTATGTCGTCCACCCCATC
Source organism: Rhodocyclaceae bacterium (assembly GCA_003963315.1). Classification (GTDB taxonomy): domain Bacteria; phylum Pseudomonadota; class Gammaproteobacteria; order Burkholderiales; family Rhodocyclaceae; genus AWTP1-18. Next base: position 43,517 of record RXJP01000003.1, read on the forward strand.
GCCATCAACTGTGCCGTCATCCTGCTGGCGGGCATCGCCTTCAACTGCGGCTTTCCCTGGCGGCGCTATCCCGCCAGCCTGATGCGCTACAAGCCCCATACCGGCAGCGCACAACGCTGGCCGACGGTTTCCGGGGAACATCTCTCCGCCGCCATGGACAGCCTCAATGTCGTGATCGACGTGAATCCCGAGGAACTACAGGAAATCGTCCAACACGCCCTGGAACTCGCCCAGCAAGAGCTGGATGCGGCCTTGCCCACCGTGACGATGGGCCGCTACTACTCCAACAACAAGCCGGGACAGCAATGGTCGGTGCGGCAGATCGTGGACGAACGCCGCTCCGATAACCCGGAAGCGGATCTGGTGGTGTACAAAGTGGTGGAAGGCAGCGGCCTCAACCGCACGGGCAGTTGCACCCGCACCGAATTCGCCCGCTGGGTCGGGCGGGAGCTTCAGCCGACGAAGACAAAAATCTAACGATCGCTACGAGCGATCCGGCTTCATTGGCAATACCTCAATGAACGATGCCCTGATAGACAAACACGGCATAGGCCCCTAGAAAGCCCACGCCCAGCCATCGTTGTAAGCGCCCCAAGGTAGCGATCAAGACAAAGTAGATGGCGGCGGAGCCGAGGATGATGACCACACTGGTTTGGAAGAAGCCAGGAATTTTGATCGGATCAAACAAGGCATACAAGCCGATGCACATCGGGATGCAGATGTGGGCATCGCCGACCTGGGAACTGACCACAATATCCTGGCGTGCGGAACGCGCGTAATAAATCGCCAGGATGGCATTGGGCAGCACCATGACCGCGCCACTGAGCCATCCCAGATTGGCGAAGGTAAAAATCCGGCTGTTCCCATGCTCGATCCATGACACGAGATGGTCCACACTGAGATATATCCCGTAGGCGCAGGCTGCGATCAGCAGCAGATCAATGGCAATGGTCCAATGCAGGCTACGGCTCTTGCGCACATTGGTTTTCAGAATCTCGAAGACGTGGAGCACCTGCCAAAACAGGAACAGGGCCACCAGCACCAGGCCATCATAGAAATCCAGCACGCCATCCTTCGCCAGGGCCCACAGGACGCCGGTAAAAAGCCCCATGGCGACAAGCGTGGTGAGCAGGTCGAGACGATAGAGTTGGTAGAAATCAGCGGATTTTTTTGCCTTGCCGCCGGCCCCGGACTTCGGCACGATGGCGGCCGAACAAAAAATGGCCGAGAGCCCCAGGATGAGGGTCAGGTTCGTGACGTTATTGACTAGGCAGTTTTCCAGGACCTTCTGTCCATTCCCCGCCGTCCGGGTCATCACCAGCGCGAATATCAGATTGGCCGCCCCCGAACAGTAGGGCATGATCAGGGTGCCGAGCACCGTTCCCTCGAACCCCTTGGCCTCCATGGCATGGAGCCGCCAGATCATTACAGCGGAGGCAAGGGCGAAAAGCGCCAACAACACCCAGGGGTTGCCGAGGTCAATAAAACGAAAGATGGAAAGCTGAGAAAGCATGGCTGGCAGAACAGTGGCGGTACGCCAATGTCACAGGGTTACCCGCAGCCGATCCATTGAATTAAGTGGATTTCCATGCCCAATTACGGGCTTTCCGAAGTCTCGGCGCCCCTAGCATCATCCGAATTCCGATGCATCACTGAGGCCCCCATGAAATCCCTATCCTTCCTTCCCGGCGACATCATTGCCGAACACATCGTGGAACATTTCCAGAAAGAGGGTTTCTCCGGCATCACCGAGGCCATGATCATTCGCGTCGGCTTGAAACAAGGCAGCCGCGGCGAAGTTGATGCGGCCTTTGAGGAGGCCCTGGAAAGCGACAGGATGCTGCCGGTCCATGAGCACTTCGACCTGCACCCTTTTGGCCACTACGCCGAATCCCGCAGTTTCGAAGAGGCACGCTCGGCGATCCAGTCCGATTTCGGCATCAGCCTGCGGGTGGATTTGCCGCGTCTGTTCTTTGAACCAGCACCGATCATCATTGACGACGCCTTGGCCACCGGGACCCGTTACGACGCCATGATCAAGCTTTGCGACAACATCGATGGCTTCGCCTACGCCATCCTGTTGAACGACCCGGACTCCTCGTTCATCGAATACCTCGGCACCCATCACGGTAAGGATTGGGACAAGCTTCTGGATGGCATCACCACTACCGCCATTGCCTTGGCCCCCGAATTCACACTGAACTGATCGACTCCAGCTGCAAAGGACTGATCCCGCCGATAGTTCTGGAAACTTCCTTTCTTCGGAGCATTCTGAAAAAATAGGGGGAGCTCCCTCCCCCTTAAACCTAGGAGTTCTTTCGCTCGCTGGCGCTAGGCAGTCAGACCAAGCGCCAGCGAGCACTTAAACAAGGCTAGCGGGACTTCTCCATCACGAACCCTGCATAGCCCTTGGCTGCCGACTCTGCAATGATGGCCTTGTAGTTCTTACCGCCCCCCAGGTAGACCATGAAGACGCGGGGCTTCCCCGGAATATTGGCCCCCAGGTACCACGATGTGGCCTCCGGCAGCAAAGTGGCATCCGCAAGCTCCTTGGTTTTTGCGATCCATTTGTCTTCTTCCGCCACCTCCGCCTCTATGGCGCCAAGTCCTTCGCGGTCCATGTAGGCAATAACATCGGCAATCCATTCGCAATGCATTTCAATGCCCAGCGGCATATTGAAGAGCACGGATGGGCTTTGCGGGCCGGTGATGGTGAACATGTTCGGGAATGCATGGGCGCACAGGCCAAACAATGTGCGGGGCCCGGCCGACCAACGATCCTTAAGGGACAGTCCGTCGCGGCCGCGGATATCCATGCGGAACAGCGCACCAGTAAAGGCATCAAATCCGGTGGCGTAGATCAAAATGTCGAACTTGTATTCCTGGTCGGCGGTCTTGAGCCCCGTTGGCGTGATTTCCGCAATAGGCGATGCCTTGATATCCACCAGCGTCACGTTGTCTCGATTGTAGGTTTCAAAATAATTCGTCTCGCAGGGTTGCCGCTTGGTGCCATAAGCCTGGCTTACCGGGGGACAGAGCATGTCGGCAATTTTCGGATCCCTTACGCGGCTCCGGATCTTTTCCCGCACGAAATCCGCTGCATAGCGATTCGCCTCCTTATCAAACAGCGTGTCCTGATAGCACCCGATCCAGAGGCTGAATCCGCCGTCATTCCAGCAAGCCTCGTACTGGGCCCGCCGCTCCTCAGGGGAGTCGGCCAGCGCGGAAGGCTTCAAGCGATCAAAGGGAACGCCGGCGAAAGAATCCCAAGCCTGCTTCCTCAACTCCCGGTAATTGGCCTTTACTTGACGGTCCACTTCCGGATCCATCGGCTCGTTACGCAACGGCGTTCCGTAATTCGGGGTTCTCTGAAAGACAGTCAAATGGGAGCACTCTTCCGCGATGATGGGAATGGCCTGCATTGCGGTCGCACCGGTGCCGATGATGCCGACCCGTTTCCCGGAAAAATTGACGCCCTCCTTCGGCCAGCGCCCGGTGACATAAACCTCGCCCTCAAAATTTCCATGGCCGTTGAACTTCGGGATATTGGCATCCGAAAGCGTGCCGACGGCGGGAATAAAAAAGCGTGCGCGGACTTCCCTGCCGGTATCGGTCTTCACCGTCCAGCGCTGCCTGGCATCGTCGTAATGGGCAGACGTGACTCGGGTGTTGAATTGGATGTCCCGTCTGAGATCGAGTTTTTTGGCTACGAACTCCAGGTACTCGAGTATCTCCGGCTGGCCGGCATATTTCTCCGACCATGTCCACTCTTTCTCGATCTCGGGCGAAAACGAATAGGAGTAATGATGGCTGGGAATGTCGCATCTTGCCCCGGGATAGCGGTTCCAATACCAAGTCCCCCCCACATCCTCGGCAGCCTCGAAAACCTCCGCTTTGAGCTTGAGCTTGTCGCGCAAGAGGTGAAGCATGTACAAACCAGCAAAACCAGCACCGATCACCACCGCATCTACATCGGTATCGATTTCCTGGTTGCCGGCATTTTTTTCTATATCAGACATGAGAATCTCCATTTCTTAATTTCATCCAAACGTGGCTATCAGTCACGCGTGCTTGCGTATTTCGAAGAGCGCCATCCCTAAAGGCTTGCCGCATCCACACTGCCTAGAGCACCTGCCATGCCAGGAAATCCAACGCGTTAGTTTTCAATGTTTTAAATATTCAACGATCAAAACTCGCTTCGCCTCGTCTCCGGAATTCTTATGAAAAACATGCAGGAATAATTTCGCAATGATGAAAATTCATAAATCCGCAGTCCTTGAAAAATCGGGAAACTGCCGACCATCCTGAACGCTCCGCAAGCAAGTCAAAGGCAATAAATGACCGACGCATATACGTTGGCATTACATGACTTTCTGGAGAATTGCTGACGAAGGGCGGGGGATTACAGCCACCCCTGCAAGGGCAAGCAGCGCCCCTCCTCACGGCCCCTAGGGAAAGGCCCGTGAGGGGGATGGCCCTCAACGGAGGAGAGCCCCTTAAAGCGCCTTGAAGAAGGAAGAGGCGATCAATTGGTACCGCCCCGCATTTGCTGCACGGTAAACAACGACGGATCGGGTTGTTGTACCTGTCCCTTGATCAAGCCGACAGTGCAGTGGTGTGACTGGACATCCACCATGCTGAATGAATCGAACA
>RXJP01000003.1:48219-89695 GCA_003963315.1 Rhodocyclaceae bacterium
GTGGTGATCAGAATGGCTAATTCCTATCGTCCAAATTTTCCACAATTCACCTTTCCGGTCATAAATCAAGGTTTGCGGAATCGTGAACGTCTGTGCATCAAAATAGAAAACTCGTTTGCTCACCGGATGTGCCGGCGCCACTGGCGTCGCTTCGACCACGTAGACTTTACGCAATTGCCATGTGACATTCAGGAAACACCCGCCCTTCCCGGTAGAGGCGACATACTGGTATCCGTCGCTTTCCTTATAATCGTTCGAAAGACGGAGTTCATCGTGGTTGTACATGGGCAGCAAAACGTTGGCTGTACCTTTGAGTTTCCAAGTCGAATCTGATACCCGTGCGTTGTAACCCTCAAAGTCCTCAATCATGAGGTCAGTACCGAGAAAAGGATCCGTCGTCTGCCCTGTGGCCAAACGACGCACGCGACGTTGAAACCCCAAGTACAGATACGCATCGTCTAACTTCTGGTCATCTTCGTATCGCTGGATCAACAACTGCGTGTCCTTGATGTCCATGGGTTCGCTCACCCGGATATAGAAACTCCGGAACAACTTGGAAGGATTCGGCGTCATTTCTCCAATTGGTGGTTGACTAACACGATATTTGTGTTTCTGCACGTAGTAGCCGAACTTGATGACCCGTTCCGTCTTGCCGTCATTCAAATTCCGGAACAGGTAATAGAAAGGTGCATATTGGCTACCATCTGCAGCACCGTAGCTGTATTTAAAGTTCCAAGCTATTTTCTCCCCCGCCCGGGGGTCGTTGATATCCGGAGTGCCGGGGAAAGGGAGGCCTCCCCCATAGCCTTCGATATCACCGGTCTTGGGTCCCAGCTTGGTGGAATTCAAGTGTTTCTTCGTTTCGGCGATGTATTTGGGGTGGGAATCAAAGCTGCTCGTTTTCCCTACCGTAACTTCATACCAACCATCGACAATAGCTTTTCGAACTCCAGGATCAATGATGTCCTTGAACTGTTCCACATTGCTTTTGTTGATCACCATCCCGGCGTTCAGGCCGGGAACGGTCGGAAACCCGTTTTTATAGGGTGAGAAGGTTGCTTCCACATCGGCCTCTGTGGCGGAGAATGCGGAAGCGGAAAGGAAGAGCGCGGAGAGCGCCAGGGTCAGTTGCTTGAGTTTCATTTGGGGTTGTCTCCGAATCAGAACTTGTAACGAGCCATGAAGTAGATGTCGTTCTGGTTGAACGCGGTACCGATGGGGCCTGCGCGGAAACGGCCCAGGGGCTCGATCCCCCCCGCAATGCCCGTCGGCAAGCCACCGCCGGCCAAAGCACCATTCGCCGTCGTGTTGTCCCAGTTGTAGCGGCTGGTGTTGTCGTCACGGCCCTTCACATTGGCGCCGAAGGTCAGCTTCAGGTCGTTGGTCACACTCCACTCCAACTGGGGAGAAGCCACCCAGGCATGGGCCTGGAAGTCCCGCGCCAGGATCAACTGCGGGCTGACCCGGTCATTGTTCATAAAGCCCTTGATCAACAGGGTGCCGATCACGTTGTCTTCCCAATCCGGCATGCCAACACGCCCCGTGGGCAGCCCCACAACCTGGTGTTCGTAGATGTGCTGGTAGAACAATTGGGCGGACAGCAGCGTGGTGCGGTTGGGATTGATGAAGGGAATGAAGGTGGGCCGGTCAATGCCGATCACCGAACGGAAGGTGTTGTTCTTGGAATACAGCTCGGGACGGGCCGTATTGGCGAACTCTTCCCCGTGGGTCAGGGCGCCTTCCAGACGAATCGCCGCACCGATGCTTTCCATCTGCAAGTCCATGGAGCCGCCCACCATGGTCAGGCGGGGGAACTCCATGTCGAAGTTCAGCAGGTAGGGGTTGTAGGGGGAAAGGGCATTCCCTTTGGCGCCCCGCAACGAAGGCAGTTGGGAACGGTAGGTCAGGGCATTCAGGGAGAAGCTCAAGCCGTCCTGGGTCACCCCTTCATACTTGACCCCGAAGGACCCCGCGTCGCTCCATTTGGGCAGGTGGATGTTTCGCAGACCGGCTAGGCCAGGGGCAATGCTGACCGTGCCAGGCCCCACCGGGCCGGCGAAGTTGGACAGGGTATTGCCGTTGTCCCACAACATCTTGAGGGCGCGGAACAGGCAGGCCGCATCCAGGATGGCGTTAGGCGAGCCGCACTGGCCGAGGTTGTTGGCACGGAACTGGTCGAAGCTCCAGACGAATTGCAGGTTGCGGTCCTGCATGGTCTCGGAGCCGCCCATGCGCCATTCCACCTGGGCCGACCAGAGGGGGATACGGATGTCCTGCAACTCGTCGTAGATGTTGTTGCGGGAGTAATCCACCGGGTTGAAGACGTCCAGCACCCGGAACAGGTCGGTCCGACCCCAGACGATTTGTTGCCGACCCACTTTGACGAAGAGGTCGGAGCCATCTTTCAGGGCGAAGGTCTTCTTGGCATAGGCTTCACGGATGAAGTCCAACTTGCTGTTGAACTCGGGAGACTCCAGTTCGCTGCGCTTGAGATCGCCGTAGCCGCCGAAGTCGGCGCAGCCGCGACTGTCCACGTCGCAGGGACGGACGGGGACGGCACCGGTGGTATTGCCGTCAAAACCGTGCCAGCCGCTGCCCAGGATGGCCAGGCCGGTATTGGTGTTGCCCGGGGTGAAGCCGTTGGTGCCCGGCCCGGCATTGATGCCCAGGGGGTTCACCAGGCCGCCTGCGGGGAAGGCCAGGGGGACCGAGGCGCTGCCGTAGGGGACGGTGCCGGCGAGACCCGCGGGTTGGTTATTCTGGAAAGAGACGGCGCCGCCGGCCTTGTCGCCGAATTTGCTGTCGTTCATGCGATAGACGCCGTCCCAGGTGCCGCGCAGGACGCTGTGGAAGGCCCAGCCGTCGCCCAGGCCCTTGTCGGATTCCACTTGCAGGGTGTTGCGGAACTTCGACAGGCCGACATCATGGCCCCGATAGGCCGTGTGGTTCTCGTAGAACACGTCCGTCTTCCAGGGGGACGCGCCTTCTCCTAAGCTAGGAAGGTCCTCCGAAAATGCGGGAATGGCCAGCATGCAGCCGATCAGTGCCAGCAAGCCTCGGTGGGTATCTCGATACTTCATTCTTTTGGGTTTCATGAAGCCCTCTCGTTGTAGTCATTCAAATGATTTGCAGCTCTCCATTGGCTTTGGAGAAACCGAGATTGGGATGGACTTTTAGATTCGGAGCCTGATCTGTTTGACAGGCATATCCATGGTCTTAAAGCGCTATCCGCAAGCATCCATAGTCAAAACCCGTGCCATGAATATTTTTTATATAAAATTATTATTTTTCATTTAGTTATATTTCCCGGCGAAACAAAGCCGAATAATTTCGTTCACAAAATCAGGCCATAAAAAGGCGGGGGAGGATTAATTCCAAGCCTTTGGCGGAGGGCAACCTCCCCCGCTCCCACGCCCCATGCAAGCGATGAAGAGGCGGATTGATGCACCAGCAACGCTAGGGGTGTTAGCACAACCCAGCGTCGCAGTGAGGCGCGCCCACAGGTGCACGTTTTTAATAAACGGATTGCACAAAAACATGCAATTCAAAAACCGCTCGGGCGCTCAAATCCAAAGATTTCCCGAGGCGGGAAAAACATTCAATAAAAAACATATAGTTAAAAAATAGATCCGGACTGGCTCAGGCATTGCTTTATCCCTAAAGATATTTTTACCAAGGAGAAAACCTGATGCCGCTTGATCCCGAGTCCCTCGCCTTACTACAGCAGCTCGCCCAATCGGGAGCACAACCCTTCCATCGAATGACACCTGAAACCGCCCGCGAGTTTCTCGCCGGTCTACGGCCGGCCTATGGTGAAGGCCCCGCGATGCGGCAGGTGGAAAACGTCACGCTTGGCGACGAGGACCAGGCCTTCCAGTTACGGCTCCTCATCCCGGAAGGCGCTGTGCGCGGCGTCATCGTTCATTGCCATGGCGGAGGTTGGGTCACCATGTCCGTCGACGACTTCGATACCTTCGGACGATTGCTGGCCAGCAAAACAAATTGCGCGGTGGTTCTGGTGGACTACCGATTGGCGCCCGAGCATCCCTATCCTGCTGCCCTGGAAGATTGTTGGGATGCCCTGTTATGGACGGAAAAGGAACGGGTTCGGATCACCGGAAACGAAGATGCACCCTTGATCATTTCCGGGGACAGCGCCGGCGGGAATCTGGCGGCGGTCATCGCTCAACGAAGCGTTCGCTTGAAAGGACCACAACTATCCCTTCAGGTTCTCGTCTACCCTGTAACGCAATCCAAGCTCGATGGACCTACCTATCTCAATCCCGAATATCAGCTATTGCTGAGCCGGGAAGACATGGCCTGGTTTTGGGACCACTATCAACCGGACAAAACCCTGCGCAGTCAGCCGGAGTGTTCCCCGCTGTCCGCCGCCGACTTTTCCGGCCTGCCGCCGGCAGTGGTGGTCACCGCCGAGTACGATGTGCTGCGCGACGAAGGGGAGGCCTATGCGCAAGCCATGCGAAAGGCGGGAGTAGCGGTGACTGAGCGTTGTTTTAGCAGCCAGATGCACGTATTTTTCACCATGGTCAACGTCCTCTCCGCCAGCGCAGAAGGGATCGATTTTGTATCAGGGCAAATTAACGCTAGGCTCTCAGGAATATCGGACTGAATCCCGTCACCCCAACGGAAGGCCGGCGTTATCGCCTGTGAGACCATGGCTAAGAATCGACAGAAAAATAAAGAAGAAAAAACCTCTCCCGCCGCTGATTTGGCATCCAATGTCAAATTCGCGCCGGATACAGGCCATATCCTCCTGTTCGATCAGCGCATGCTCCTCATGCACGGCTTTTCCGTCGGCGAAATGCGGCGGGAACTGATTGCGAGCATAGGCCTGGATAAAGCGCGCTCCGTGTTCACCCGATTGGGCTATCAGCAAGGCATCGAGGATTGCAAGCGGATACGTTCCCAAATCAACGAGGACGTCGACATGTCGCTCAGCCTAGGGGTGAGACTGAGGGAAATCGAGGGCTTCGTAAAAATCAACCCCCTGATAAAAATGAGCTACAGCGAGGACAAGCCTTTTTACGGCGACTACCTCTGGTCTTCCTCATGGGAGGCGGAAGCGCACCTGACCCATGTCGGACTTAGCGGGGAGCCGGCCTGTTGGATGATGGCCGGATATGCCAGTGGATTTTGTACCAGCCTACTTGGCATTCCCATCCTCTGGCGGGAGATCGAATGCGTGGCCATGGGCCACCATCAATGCCGTGTGGTGGGGAAGCCCGCGGACATGTGGGACGACGCCGATCGCGACTTGAGTTTCATGAAGATCGAAGACTTCGTGGACACCCCCCTCAAGGCCTCATCCAAGAGTGGCGTACGACACTCCAGAGCCGCCGTGGAAACAGGCAAGGACAACACATTCGGGGAATTGATCGGCGCTTCGGCCGGATTCAATGCGGTTGTCCAACTGCTCAAGAAGGTGGCGCCCACCGAGGCAACGGTGCTCTTCCTAGGCGAAAGCGGCGTAGGCAAGGAACGTTTTTCCAAAACCCTCCATTCCATCGGCCCTCGTGCCGAAGCCCCTTTTGTCTCCATCAACTGCGCGGCGATCCCCCACGACCTGGTTGAGGCGGAATTGTTCGGCCTGGAGAAGGGCGCCTTCACCAATGCGATGCATTCACGTCCAGGCCGCTTCGAACGGGCCAATGGAGGCACTTTATTTTTGGACGAAATAGGCAGCCTTCCGCTATCCGCCCAAGGCAAGCTCCTTCGTGCGTTGCAGGAACAGGAAATTGAACGGGTGGGTGATGTTCGTTCCAGGCAAGTTGACGTTCGCGTGGTCGCGGCAACCAATCAGGATTTACGCACGGATGTTGCCGAAGGCCGGTTTCGCGCAGACCTTTTTTATCGACTGAATGTCTTCCCTATCGAGATTCCCCCGTTGCGGGAACGGCGCGAGGACATCCCGCTCTTGCTCAACGTTTTTCTTGAGCGCTATTGCAGGAAGATCGGCAAAAAGATAACCGGCATCAGTACCAAGGCCTTCGACGCCCTTTGGTCCTATCACTGGCCAGGAAATGTCAGAGAGCTTGAAAACATGGTTGAAAGAGCCGTCATCATGGCAGACGATGATGGAAGGATTGACATCCACCATCTTTTCCACGGTGGCGAAACACTCGGGTCGCAGCTTTTCAGCGTGTCTCCCGTCGGCCGCTTGGTGACCGACCTGCACAAGTCAGATACTTCGACGAACCCCAAATTGCAAAGCCTGTTGGACACGATTCTGGGACAGGAATACTCCTTCGAACAGCTCGAAAGCCTTCTTGTCGACCGGGCCCTTGAAATCTCCAAGGGTAACCAATCGGAAGCGGCGCGGATTCTCAAGCTTGGCCGCGGACAGATGCAATACAGGATGAGGAAGGTCAAAACATAGATTTGATTTATGCGCATAACGACCAGGAGTATCCCCCAGGCCGACAGCGGCCTTCACCAACTCACTCCCGTGTGAGCTGCGCATACAACATCGGCAGTTGCGTGGCCAGATCCTCCGGGCGGCGCAGCAGGGTGAATCCGCTGGCGCCGAAAACATGGGGCAGGTAACTCGCTCCTTCCTTGTCGATGGTGACGCAGAAGGCGCGGATGCCCTGCTCCCGTGCTTCGAGAATGCTCATGCGGGTGTCTTCGATGCCGTAGCGGCCTTCGTAGATATCCAGGTCGTAGGGTTTGCCGTCGGAAAGGATCAGCAGCAAGCGCTGGCGGCTGGGCTGACTGGCGAGAAGAGCGGTGCTGTGGCGAATGGCGGCGCCGAGGCGGGTGTAGTAGCCGGGCTTGATGGCCTGCACGCGCCCCCGGGCTTCGGCATCGTAGGGTCGGTCGAAGGTTTTCAGTTCGTGGAAACGCACTTGCCCCCGCTTGAGGGAAGAAAAGCCGCACAGGGAAAAACAGTCGCCGGTGGCGCTGAGGGCTTCGGCAAATAACATCAGGCTGTCACGGATGACATCGATCACCTTCTGTTCGTCCGAGGCCCAGGCATCGGTGGAGAGGGACAGGTCGGCCAGGGCCAGACAAGCCAGGTCGCGCTCCTGTTGCACTTGCGTGAGATACAGCTTGTCCATGCCGTCCGCCACACCGACCCGCTGGTCGGCTTGGCGCCGCACCCAGGCATCGATATCCGCTTCCACGCCTTCGGGCTGGGCCTTGAGCCAGCGCCGGGTGGGCGCCAGGGCGGCGAATTGGCTGCGCAGGCGGCGGGCATGGGGACGCAGGCGCTCGGGCAGCTCGGCAGCCTCGGCCTGGCGCGAGGCCATGGGCTGCAAGCGGCAGTAATCAGGTTTCAGCACCTGCTTGCGGAAATCCCATTCGGGTAAGGGAATACCGGGCCCGAGGGGCAAATCGTCCTCCGCCGCGGCAGGCAGGTCGAGATCGAACCGCACCCGGGAGGCGACCCGCTCGCCGTCCTGGGCAACGCTGAGTTTGTCCATATCCCGCGCGGCCTTGGCCGCATCGCCGTCGGCTTCGTCGTCCAGGTTGCGATTCACCTTCACATATTCGGCCCAGGTGAGCAGGCTCTCGGCGCGGAACATGAACAGGATGCCGTTCTTTTCCGTGGGCATCTCGGTCTGTTCGGCCTTGTGCCTCTGCTCCGCCTCCTCGACGGCACCGCCCTCGGCCGCTTCCTGGTGTTGCAAGCGGCGCGGCGCCCCCGGCCCGACAGAAGATGAATGGAGCCAAAGGGGCACCGGCTGCAATTGCTTCGCCCCCTTGCGCCGCAAGGGCGGCAAGGCGGTGACGCTGCCCGGCGTTTGCAATGCCTCCCGCACCGCCCGCTCCTGGGCGGCCTCGTCGGCGGGCATGGCAGCCGGTTCCCGGCGCAGGGACAGGGTGGCAGCCACCAAGGATTGGTAACGGCTCGTCAGCCCCGGATATCGATCCAGGGCCACCACTGTGGCCCGCTGGTTGCGGACGATCCAAGCTTCATCGCTGGGCACGTCGTGGGCTGCCAGCGCAGCCAACCAAATATAAAGATCGCGATTCAAGCGGGCCTCCAGAAACAGCGCGATGCGCTCGGGAAGCCGCAATTGGTCGCCATTCACGCTGGCCTGTTGCGCCTTGAATCCCGTCCCCGCCACTTTTTGCAGCAGGGAGCGGTGGGCGCCGTGCCGCTCGGCGACGGCCTGCTGCACCCGCAAGCCGGGATCGCCCCCCAGCGCGCGGAACACCATGCCCAAGGTCTTTTCCACGTCCTTCAGATAGACCGCCGCCCCCTCGTGCTCCCTGTCCGAAGCACGAGTGATGTATTTGTCCCAGAGGCCGCCGACCCATTCTTCCATGGTGCGCCCCTAATCCCGGTTGCCGGTGAGGCTGACTTGGGCCTCGTTGCGCCGCGCGGCGTCCTTGTCCACCCATTGCAACAGGCTGACCCTGCCCTGCCCCTGCTGCACGGTACCGCAGGCTTCTATGCATTGGGCGCACTGGGTGCAGGCGAACATTTTGTGCTTGGGCGTGCGCGGCCGCAGACGCATGGGGCAGACGCCTTCGCAGGCGGCGTAGCCGGGCCCGCCCGCCTCATAGCAAGCGGCGCAGTCGGCGGCGCGGGGGCGCTCATAGCCCACCACCATGGCCTCCCGGTTGCTCATCCAGGCCAGGCTCTGGAACAAGCCCACGGCGCAGCCATAGCGGCAGAAGAGATGGCGGGCGAAAAGGAATTCCAGGCTCAACACCGTGGTGGCTGCTGCAAGAAAGATGGCCTGGTTGCACGTGGGATCGAGGGCCCATAAGCGGCCGTACACCTCCACCGGCGGCAGCAGGTAGGTGAGCAGCACCACGGCCCAAAGGGCGGCGAAGGCAACGGCGAACAGCACGGTGGGTATCCACCACAGGGGATGGGCGGGCCGCGACGAGCCATCCGTATTGCGCGGCGGGATGGGCTGCCGGTCCCACAGGCTTTGCTTGCCCGAGGCGCGCCGCATCAGGGCGTTGATGGTTTCCACCGCGGAGAAATGCGGACAGAGCCAGCCGCAATACAGACGGCCCAAGCGCCAGGCGCAGTAGAGAAATATCGCCCCACCGGCCAGGATAGGCAGGAACAAGCGCAGCAGAATGTTGGCCCCCGCCTCCGCCGCGCCGATCTTGCCGGCCAGGAAGGCATCCAGCCCCAGACGCCAGGGCATGCCCAACAACCAGGCGTGGCCGGCGTCCAGGTCGAAGCGGAAAATATTGAACACCGGGGCCAAGGTGAAGAGCAGGAAAAACCCCGCCTGCAAGAGCAGGCGCTGCCGCTGTCGGCCCAGGCTAGCGGCCGAAGTTGGCAAGGATGATCTCCATCAGGCCGGCGGTCACTTCCTCGTCGTCGCTGAGGCTTTCCGCCAGGGCGGCGCGGCAGGCCGCCACCGGGTCGAGGCCGTCACGGATGAGGATGGCGGCATACACCAGCAGGCGGGTACTGGCCACCTCCTCCAGGTCCACATGCTTCAGGGCGCGGATGCTGTTGCCCAGGGACACCAGGCGCTTGGCCAGCAGTGGGTCGCAGCCGGTTTCGCCGAGGAGGATGGCCTCCTCCCGCGCCGGTTCGGGAAAATTGAAGCGCATGGAAACGAAGCGCTGGCGGGTGGAGGGCTTCATGCCCTTGAGGAAGTTCTGGTAGCCCGGGTTGTAGGACACCACCAGGATGAAGCTGTCCGGCGCATGCAGTATCTCCCCGGTGCGGTCGATGGGCAGGGTGCGCCGGTGGTCGGCCAGGGGATGAATCACCACCGTGGTGTCCTTGCGCGCCTCCACCACTTCGTCCAGATAGCAGATGCCGCCCTGACGCACGGCCCGGGTCAGGGGACCGTCGTTCCATACCGTCTGGCCATCCTGGATCAGGTGGCGACCCACCAGATCGGCGGCGGTAAGGTCGTCGTGGCAGGCCACGGTATGCAAGGCCAGGTTGAGGCGCTCGGCCATGTGGGCGACGAACCGGGTCTTGCCGACGCCGGTAGGGCCCTTGATCAGCACCGGCAGCCGGTTGCGCCAGGCGTGTTCAAACAGGGCCACTTCATCACCGGCGGCTTCGTAATAGGGCAGTGTTGCGCTTCGCATATCCATCGGATTGATCCTTAAATTCCCTTCCAGTAGGCGGCCAGGTTCACCGCCAGAACCACCATCAGCCAGCCGATCACCGCGCCCTGCCAGAGCAGCCTGACGCCACGCAAGGCCATGAACTCCCGGATGACGGCCACGCCCTTGACCAAGGCCACGGCGAGGATGGCTGTCACGGCCCCCGCCCCGGCATGGCCGCTCTCCCCCAGCCACCAGGTGTAGCCCGTCCCCAGGAGCAGCAACAGCCAAATGGCATCGAGCCAATGCGTCGCGGTTTTCATCGCATCACATAGACCAGGGGAAAAAGGACGATCCACACCAAGTCCACCATGTGCCAATAGCTGGCGCCCGTTTCCATGCCGTGATGGTCCGCCGCCGTATAGCCGCCCCGGCGGGTCTTGCGCCAGACATAAGCCAGGATCACCAGGCCGAGGATCACATGCATGAAATGGAAGAAGGTGAGGGACAGGTAGAACATGTAGAACAGGTTGGTGTCGAGATTGATCCCGGCATCGAATTTGGCCGCGTACTCGCCCACCTTGACCGCCAGGAAGCCCAGGCCGGCCAGGATGCCTGCCGCCAACCAACGGGCGCTGGCGACCGACGCCTCTTCCCTGATCGACGCCACGGCCCGGGCCACGCACCAACTGGCGGTGACCAACAGCACGGTATTGACGGCCCCGGCGCTGCGGTCCAGGGTGAGCTGCATGGCGTTGAAAAGGGCGACATGCTTCATGCGCGCCACGCCGTAGATCATGAACAGCAGGCCGAAAACCGTCAGCTCGGCAAGGATGAACACCCACATCGCCACATCCCCGGGAGGGTTGCGGCGCGATGACGGGAAGGAGAGCTCAATGGAGTCGGCGACGGCATGCATACCGCCATGGTGCCGACAAGGAGGAGGAATTACCTTGATTCAGGCGAAGAAAATCGATTTCGCCTCATTGATGGATGCTGGCAAAACCCCGAATCCGCTCACCCTGAGCGTAGTGCGAAGCGCGGAGTCGAAGGGCACCTCGTGAGTATTGCGTGGCTATATTTCGACTTTGTTGGGCTTCGCGCCACTACGCTCAATACGAACGGTGTCTGACGAATTTCAACAGCGGGCTAGCGCCCTGGCCTATTCGCCGCGGAATACCGGCTTGCGCTTTTCCACCAGGGCGCGCTTGCCTTCTTCGTAGTCCTCGCTGGAGTAGACCACCCGGCGCAGGCCCTGGATGCGTTCGAAGTCGTAGGGCGACATGGCCCGGGCGCCGGAAAGGATGCGTAATTGCTCCTTCATCACCGCCACGGCCAGGGGCGCATTGTGGGCGATGTCGGTGGCCATTTGCCTGCAAAACTCGTCGATCTCCTCCGCTGCCACCACGTGGTTGATCATGCCCAGGCGCTCCAGCCGGTCCGCCGCGATGGGCTTGGCGGTGAACAGCATTTCCTTGGCGATACGCAGGGGCGCGGCATTGAGATAGGTCATCAGCCCGGTGGCGTTATAGGGCACGCCCAGCCGGGCCGGCGTAGCGGCGAAGGCCACCGTGGGCGCCGCGACGATGATGTCGCAGGCGAACACCGCCTCGCAGGCCCCACCCCAGACGCTGCCCTCCACCAGGGCGATCACCGGCGCGGAAAAGGATTCGATGTCCCGCACCAGCTTGCGCAGGGGGTCGGCCCATTGCAGGGGATCGTGGCCACCCTTGGGCAGCTCTTCCACATCGTGGCCCGCCGACCAGACCTTGACGCCCTTGTTGGCCCGGAGGATCACCACCCGGGCGCTCTCCCGCTCGAATTCCGCCAGGGCGGCACCGATCTCATAGACCAGTGTTTCGCCCAGGATGTTGCGTCGGCTGTCGTTGTTCAAAGTGATGGTGCCGACACCATCCACCAGCGACTTGAGGATCAAGTGCATCGCCTCAAACCTTCTCTCCCACCATGCGACGGTACAAGGCCATGGCCTCGCCAACGATGCCGCGGCGGAAGGCCATGACGCAGATGACGAAGATGGCGCCCATGATCACGGTGACCAAGGAGCCCACCTTGTCGGCCAATTCACTTTGCAGGCTGACGATGACACCGGCGCCCACCACGGGGCCAAGCACGGTGCCCATACCGCCGAGGATGGTCATCAATACCACTTCGCCGGACATATGCCAGTGGGCGTCGGTCAGGCTGGCGAAGGTGAACACCAGCATCTTGGTAGCGCCGGCCAGACCCGCCAGACCGGCGGAGAGCACGAAGGCCAGCAGCTTGTAACGGCCCACGTCATACCCCAGGGAGATGGCCCGGGGTTCGTTCTCGCGGATGGCCTTGAGCACTTGGCCGAAGGGGGAATTGATGGTGCGGTAGATCAGCCAGAACGCCGCGGCGCAGATGATGAACACCACGTAGTAGAGGGTCATATCGTCAGCCAGGTCCAGGCCGAACAGGGTTCCCCGGGGCACGCCCTGGAGTCCGTCCTCGCCCCCGGTAAAGGAGGATTGCATGAGGAAGAAGAACACCATCTGCGCCAGGGCCAGGGTGATCATGGCGAAATAGATGCCCTGACGACGGATGGCCAACAGGCCGAACAGCCAACCCAGGGCTGCTGCCGAAACGGTGCCAAACACCAGGCCCACCAGGGTCGGTAATTCCCACACCTTGAGGGCATGGCCGGCAGCGTAAGCCGCCAGACCGAAGAAGGCCGCATGACCGAAGGACAGTAGGCCGGTGTACCCCAACAGCAGATTGAAAGCGCAGGCGAACAGGGCGAAGCAGAGCACCTTCATCACCAGCACGGGATAGATCAGGACAGGGGCCAGCAGGCCCAACAGGAACAGCGCGGCGAAACCGATATTTTTATTCACAGTCATTTCTCCCGTCCGAAGAGGCCGGCTGGACGAATGAAGAGGACGATGGCCATGATGATGAAGACCACCGTGGAGGAAATTTCAGGGTAGAACACCTTGGTGATGCCTTCGATCATGCCGAGGCCGAGGCCCGTGACGATGGAACCGAAGATGGAGCCCATGCCGCCGATCACCACCACGGCGAACACCGCAATAATGAGATTGGAACCCATCAGCGGATTCACCTGGAGCGCGGGGGCGGCCAGCACACCGGCCAGGCCGGCCAAGGCGACGCCAAGGCCGTAGGTGAGCATCACCATCAGGGGCACATTGATGCCGAAAGCCTGGGTCAGTTTGGGATTCTCGGTAGCGGCGCGCAGATAGGAGCCGAGGCGGGTCTTCTCGATGGTGAACCAGGTGGCGAAACACACCAGCAGGGAAGCCACGATTACCCAGGCCCGGTATTTGGGCAGGAACATGAAGCCGAGGTTGAGGGCGCCGGACAATTCCTCGGGGATGGGATAGGGCTGACCGGAGACGCCGTATTGGTCGCGGAACAGTCCCTCAATGATGAGGGCGAGGCCGAAGGTGAGCAGCAGGCCATAGAGATGGTCCAGCTTGTACAGCCATTGCAGGAAGGCCCGTTCAATGATGACACCCACCACGCACAGGGCCAGGGGCACCAGGATCAAGGCCCACCAGTAACTGATCTCCCAGTAGGTCATGCCCATCCAGGCGAGGAAGGCACCCGCCATATAGAGGGCGCCGTGGGCGAAATTGATGATGTTCAGCATGCCGAAGATCACCGCCAGACCAAGGCTCATCATGGCGTAGAAGGACCCGTTGACCAGTCCCAGCATCAACTGGCCCATCAGGGCAGGTAAAGGAACACCGAAGAGTTCTATCATGGATTTTCTCGTGAAGGGAGAAGGGGGAAAGGGGAAGGGTGGTTCGAAGCCATCATTACGCACAGCGAGCCTTGGCAGCAGAAGCGCTCCCGCTCCCCCGGCAGGGGGAGCGGGCCGGGGTGAGGAGGCATCCCCCTTCCCCCTGCTCCCTTCCCCACCCAAAAACTATTTCTTCACCAAGGGGCACTTGGACAGCGCGAGAGGCTGGAAGGCCTCTGCAGCGGGAATGGTGGCGCGCACGTTGTAGTAGTCCCAGGGATATTTGGACTCCTCGGGCTTCTTCACTTGCAGCAGGTACATGTCGTGCACCATGCGGCCGTCTTCGCGGATCTTGCCGTTCTTGGCGAAGAAGTCGTTCACCGGCGTCTTCTTCATCTGCGCCATGACCTTCTGGGTGTCGTCGGTACCGGCCGCCTTGACCGCGTTCAGGTAGTGCAGGACGGAGGAGTACTCGCCGGCCTGGACCATGGTGGGCATGCGCTTGTGGCGTTCGAAGAAACGCTTGGACCAGGCGCGGGTCTCCTCATTCAGATCCCAGTAGAAACCTTCCGTCAGGTACATGCCCTGGGTGGACTTCAATCCAAGGCTGTGGATGTCGGTGATGAACATCAACAGGCCGGCCAGGGATTGCTTGGGCGTGATGCCGAACTCGGCGGCCTGCTTGATGGAATTGGTGGTGTCGGTACCGGCATTGGCCAGGCCGATCACTTGGGCGCCGGAAGCCTGGGCCTTGAGCAGGTAGGAGGAGAAGTCGGAGCCGGGGAAGGGATGGCGCACGGAACCCAATACCTTGCCGCCGTTGCCGTTCACCACGTCGGTGGCATCCTTTTCCAGGGAATGGCCGAAGGCGTAATCGGCGGTCAAGAAGAACCAGGTCTTGCCACCCTGCTTGGTCACGGCCTTGGCGGTGCCATTGGCAACGGCATAGGTGTCGTAGGTCCAATGCACCGTGACGTCGTTACAGTCCTCGTTGGTGATGCGGGTGGAGGCCGGGCCGGACATCAGCACCAGCTTGTTCTTTTCCTTGGCCACCTTCTGCACTGCCAGCGCGGTGGAGGTGGTCACCAGCTCGGTGACGATGTCCACCTTGTCCCGGTCGAACCATTCCCGGGCCTTGTTGGAGGCGATGTCGCCCTTGTTCTGGTGGTCGGCGGACACCACTTCGATCTTGAAGTTGGGCTTTTGCTTGGCGATGAAATCTTCCACCGCCATATTGGCGGCCACCACAGTGCCTTGGCCGGCCAGGTCGGAATAAGCGCCTGACATGTCGGTGAGCACACCGATCCGCACCACGTTATCGGAAACCTGGGCTTGGGCGGCGCCAGTGGCGAATGCTGCGACGGCCGTAGCGACGGCCAGGGAAATACGTTTGGTCTTCATTTCGAACTCCTCCTCATGAGATGCAATGCTGTCAAACGCCTAGAAACTCGTGTAGATACTCCCGCTTGCTGTCCAGTTCATGCTGGGCAATCTCCATGGCCACCTGCCCATGTTCGACCACGTACATGCGGTCGGCCAAGGGGGCGGCGAAACGGAAGTTTTGTTCCACCAAAAGAATGGTGAAGCCTTTCTCCTTCAAAGCACGGATGATCTCCGCCAGGCGCTGCACGATGACCGGTGCCAAGCCTTCCGAAATCTCATCCAACAACAAAAGTTTTGCGCCGGTGCGCAGGATGCGGGCCATGGCCAGCATCTGCTGCTCGCCGCCGGACATGCGGGTGCCCTGGCTGTTACGCCGTTCGTACAAATTGGGGAACATGGCGTAGATCTCGTCCAGGCTCATGCCGCCGCTGCCCACCCTGGGTGGCATCAGCAGGTTTTCCTCGCAGCTCAGGCTGGAGTAGATGCCGCGCTCTTCCGGGCAATATCCCACCCCCAGTTGAGCGATCTTGTGGGGCGCCATATTGATGGTCTGGTTGCCGTTGATCATGATGGAGCCGGTGCGGCGGCCCGTCAGACCCATGATGGCGCGCATGGTGGTGGTACGGCCTGCGCCGTTGCGGCCCAAGAGGGACACGCATTCGCCTTTGTTCACTACCAGATCCATGCCATGCAGGATGTGGGATTCGCCATAAAAGGCGTGGAGGTCGGAGACCCGCAGATATTCAACGGCGCTCATCAATGGCCCCCCTGCTCTGAACCCATGTACGCCTCGATCACTTGGGGATCGGCGGAGACTTCGGCGTAGGTGCCTTCCGCCAACACAGAACCCCGGGCCAATACGGTAATGCGGTCGGAAATGCCGGACACCACCTTCATGTTGTGCTCCACCATGAGGATGGTGCGATTGGCGGATACCTTCTTGATCAATTGCATGACCCTATTCACATCTTCGTGGCCCATACCCTGGGTGGGCTCATCCAAGAGCATCAGCTCCGGTTCCAGGGCCAGGGTGGTGGCGATTTCCAGGGCGCGCTTGCGGCCGTAGGACATTTCCACGGTGACCAGAGAGGCATATTCCTCCAGCCCCACTTCGGTCAGCAGCTCCATGGCTCTGTCGTTGAGACTGTCCAGGCACTTTTCCGAACGCCAGAAATGGAAGGAATTGCCCATCTTGCGCTGCAAGGCCACCCGCACATTCTCCAGCACGGTGAGATGGGGGAACACGGCCGAAATCTGGAAGGAACGCACCACACCCTTGCGGGCAATGCGCTCCGGCCTTTCCTTGGTGATGTCGTTGCCGTTGAAGCGGATACTGCCCCGGGTCGGCTCGAGGAATTTGGTGAGCAGGTTGAAGCAGGTGGTCTTGCCGGCGCCATTGGGGCCGATCAGGGAATGGATATGCCCTCGGGTGACCTTGAGGTTCACATCGTTCACCGCAACGAAGCCCTTGAACTCCTTCACCAGCCCCTGGGTTTCCAAAATGATGTCTTGTGTCATTGCCTGTGGACCGTTCATTCGATTGCCGCCTGGGAATTCATCTGCTGGCGCAGGATGAACTTTTGGATCTTGCCGGTGGATGTTTTCGGCACCACGCCGAAGATCACCGCCTTGGGCACCTTGAAACGGGCCAGGTGCTGCCGGCAATAGTCGATCATCTCTTCCGGCGTCACCGTGGCGCCTTCCCGGAGCTCAACGAAAGCGCAAGGCACTTCGCCCCACTTGGGATCCGGTTTGGCCACCACCGCAGCAGTGATGACCGCAGGATGCTTGTAGAGCACATCTTCCACTTCCAGGGAGGAAATATTCTCCCCGCCGGAAATGATGACGTCCTTGGAACGGTCCTTGATCTTCACATAGCCGTCGGCCTGCATCACCGCCAGGTCGCCGGTGTGGAACCAGCCGCCGGCGAAAGATTCTTCCGTCGCCTTGGGATTCTTCAGATAGCCCTTCATGGTCAGGTTGCCGCGGAAGAAAATCTCTCCCATGGTCTCACCGTCCCAGGGCACTGGCTGCATGGACACCGGGTCGAGGACGGTGATGCCCTGCTGCATGTGATAGGGCACGCCTTGGCGGCCATTGACGACGGCCTGTTCTTCCAAGGGCAACTGGTCCCAACCCTCCTGCTTGGCGCAAACGGCGGCCGGGCCGTAGGTTTCGGTCAGGCCGTACACATGGGTCAAGTTGAAGCCGGTTTTGGCCGCGCCTTCGATAATCGCCAGGGGAGGCGCAGCACCGGCGATGAGGCCGTTCACCTGCCAGTCGATGCCGTCCCGCAGCGCGGCCGGGGCGTTGATCAGCATGCCGTACACGATGGGCGCACCACACATGTGGGTGACCTTGTACTTGCGAATGGCTTCGAAAATCAGGGTCGGATCGACCCGGCGCAAGCAGACGTTGGTGCCGGCATTGGCCGCCATGGTCCAGGGGAAACACCAGCCGTTGCAGTGGAACATGGGCAGGGTCCACAGATACACCGTATGCGGCGGCATACCCCAGGAGATGATGTTGCTAGCGGCATTCAGATAGGCACCGCGATGGTGGTACACCACCCCCTTGGGATTGCCCGTGGTGCCCGAGGTGTAATTGAGACAGATGGCGTCCCATTCATCCTCGGGCAGCGCCCAAACGAACTCGGGATCGCCGCCGGCGATGAAATCCTCGTATTCCACCGAGCCCAGGCACTTGGTGCTTTCGAACAGGGGATCGAGCACGTCGATCACCAAGGGTTTATCGCCCTTGAGCAGGGTCAGGGCCTTGTTCACCACCGGATAGAACTCCGGGTCGGTGAGCAGCACCTTGGCTTCGCCGTGCTCCAGCATGAAGGCGATGGCCTCGGCATCGAGGCGGGTGTTCAGGGTATTGAGCACCGCCCCGGACATGGGCACGCCGAAATGCACTTCGCACATGGCGGGTACATTGGGCAACATGGCCGCCACGGTATCCCCAGTACCGATGCCCCTCTGCTTCAAGGCAGACGCCAATTGCCGACAGCGGCGATAGGTGTCGGCCCAGGTGAATACCCGGTCGCCATGGATCACGCTGACCCGCTTGGGATAGACATAGGCGCTGCGCTCCAGGAAGCTCAAGGGAGACAGCGGGACGTAGTTGGCCTTGTTTTTGTCCAGGCCGGACGCGTATGGATTTTGTTTCACCTGTTCCTCCTCGAACATGCGTTTCAATCCTTTAGAATTGAAATGAATGTTGAGGGGGGAAGTTTGCACCAGCGTAGAACGAATGTAACGAATCGTAACATCGGGAAAATCGGTCACCTGTGCCCCGGTTTTCAGACAGTCCCTTTATAGGTCCGCCGCCGTGGCTCGAGTTTTCAATTACAAACAGAAGCTATACCGCCTGGCCTGGATCGTCCTTGCCACCGGCATGGTGTGGTGCAGCAGCTTGCATCCCGCAGCGGCGGCGCAAGTCGCCCCGGCGCCTGTCACCGTCACCCTCGACGACAACTACCCGCCTTATATTTTCCGCGCCGACAACGGCGAATTGAAAGGCATCCTCAAGGACACCTGGGACCTCTGGTCTGTCCGTACCGGGATTCCCGTTCGCTTGCAGGCCATGGATTGGAACCAGGCCATCCTCACCATGAATACCGGGCAAGCGGACGTCATCGACACTATTTTCGAGACCACGCCGCGCAAGCGGATCTACGATTTCTCCGCGGCCTACGCCAAGATTGACGTCCCCATCTTTTTCCACGAAAGCATCAGCGGCATTGTCGACGCGGCCTCCCTCAAGGGTTTCAACGTCAGCGCCAAGGCTGGCGACGCCTGCATAGACTATTTGCGCAAGCAAGGCGTCACCGCCATCACCCCCTATCCCAGCTACGAAGACATCATCCGTGCCGCCGCCAACAACGAGGTCAGGATTTTTTGCATGGACACGCCCCCGGCCATGTACTTCCTCTACAAGTACGGACTGGAAAAGACATTCCGTTATTCCGAGCCCATGTACACCGGCGAATTCCATTGGGCGGTGCACAAAGGCGACACTGCCTTGAAAAAAATCCTGGAGGACGGATTCGCTCATATCAGCCCCGAAGACAGGCAACGCATTGAAGACAAATGGTTGGGGACTTCCTCAATGCTGCAAAGCTCCCTGGCCTTCCGCTATGTGGCCTATGTCTTACTCGCGATTTTCGCCGTGGCATTGCTCCTGATCTCCTGGAACCTCAGCCTGCGCCGTCTGGTGGTGGGGAAGACATCGGAATTGACCCGAACGCTTGAGGCTCTGCAGGAAGCGAAACAGGAGTCGGAAGATCGGCTATACCATTCCAATGCCATCCTGGAGGCGATTCCGGACTTATTGTTCGAACTGGATGAAGAGGGACGTTACCTCGACTACCGGGCGTCCAGGCTCGACTTGCTGGCAGCGCCGCCAGAGGTGCTGATGGGTCGTACGGTGGCAGAAATCCTGCCTCCGGAAGCCGCCGACACCGTGATGGAAGCCCTGCGCCAAGCCGCCGAAAACGGGGCCTCCTATGGCACGCAAATATGCCTGGAACTTCCCGGTGGCGAACACTGGTTCGAATTGTCTGCTGCCCGGACCCAGCCAAGACCGGGCAAGCCGATCACTTTCATCATGCTCTCCCGGGACATTACCGAACGTAAGCGCGCCGCCGCCGAAATTGAACAACTGGCCTATTTCGATGCCCTGACCCAACTGCCCAACCGCCGCCTGATCTTCAGCCGTCTACGCCAGGCCCTCTCCGCGAGCCTGCGCCATCACACCTACGGCGCCCTGCTCTTCATCGACCTGGATGACTTCAAGACCCTGAACGACACCAAGGGGCACAAGATTGGCGACTTGCTATTGAAGGAAGTCGCCCTGCGCCTGGCCCATTGCGTCCGCGTGGAAGACAGTATCGCCCGCCTGGGGGGCGACGAATTCGTCATCCTGCTGGAAGAACTGGGACCTTCCATGGAGGAAGCCGCATCCCAGGCGGAAGGCATCGCCGAAAAGGTGCTGGATCGCATCCGCCAGCCTTTCCCCCTGGACAACCTGGACCATCACGCCACCGGCAGTATCGGCATCTGCCTGTTTTCCGGCCAGACGGAATCGGAAGACGAACTACTCAAACGCGCCGATGCCGCCATGTACCGGGCGAAGAAATCCGGCCGCAACACCTGGTGCTTTTTCGATCCGTCCATGCAGGCCACCCTGGAAGCCAAGGCCAAGCTGGAGATGGAGCTGCGCCGGGCCTTGCCGGAAGGACAGTTCGCGCTTTACTACCAAGCCCAGGTGGACGGCACCGACACCATCCTCGGCGCCGAAGTCCTGTTGCGCTGGTTACACCCGCAACAGGGCATGATCTCCCCTTTGCAGTTCATCCCCCTGGCGGAGGAGACCGGCCTGATCGGCCCCATCGGCCATTGGGTGCTGGAAGAAGCCTGCCGACGGCTCAAGCAATGGCAGCAAGACCCCCTCACCCGCGCACTGATCCTGTCCATCAATGTCAGCGCCCGCCAGTTTCGCCAGGTGGATTTCGTCCAGCAGGTGAGCCATATGCTCACCCGTTACGACATTGAGCCTTCCCGCTTGAAGCTGGAACTCACGGAAAGCCTGGTGCTGGACAACGTAGCCGACTCCATCGAAAAGATGCATGCCCTGAAAGCAGTGGGGGTGCCCTTTTCCATGGACGACTTCGGCACCGGTTACTCCTCCCTGTCCTACCTCAAGCGCCTGCCTTTGGACCAACTCAAGATCGACCAATCCTTTGTTCGCGACATCGTTACCGACGCCGGCGACGCGATCATCGTACAGACCATCATCGGCATGGCGCACAACCTCGGGCTGGATGTCATCGCCGAGGGCGTGGAGACGATGGAACAAAAAGAGTTCTTGTTACGGAACGATTGCAGTAAATTTCAGGGTTACCTGTTCAGCCGCCCATTGCCCCTGGCCGAATTCGAAGCCTTGTTGCCCCGGCGACCCGCATAGAAACCATGAAAAACCTGGACCATAGACTGATTGCCCTCGCTGAAGACGATCCCCTGGTGGCCCGTACCCTGGGCCATGTCCTGGGCGAGTTCGGCTTCAAGCACAAGTGGTTCCGCACCGGCAGCGACCTGTTGCGGCAAATCCCGGTACTCCACCCTGCCCTCTGCATTGTGGACCTGGGCCTGCCCGACCGGGACGGCCTGGATGTGGTGCGGGAAATCCAGCAAAACCACGATTGCGGCGTACTCATCCTCACCGGACGCGGCATTGTCTCCGACAAGGTGCTCGGCTTGGAACTGGGGGCCGACGATTACATGGTCAAACCCTTCGAGCCCAGGGAACTCGTGGCCCGGGTGCGCAGCATCCTGCGCCGCTATGACCGCAGCGACAAGGAGGAAGGCCGCAAGCTGGCCTTCTTCGAAGGCTGGCGTTTCGACCCGGCCAGTTTTTCCCTCACCGGGCCGGACGGTAAGGAGGATTTCCTCGGCACCGCCGAAGCCCGCCTGCTCCTGCTGCTGCTGGAAAAACCCAACCGCATCCTGACCCGGGAACAATTGGCGGGTACCAGCGACCTCTCCCCCATGGATCGCAGCATCGATGTCCGCGTTTCACGCCTGCGCAAGCGCCTCGGCGACGACCCTCACGAACCGAGACTGATCAAGACGGTGTACGGCGCCGGCTATCTGATGGCGGCCTCGGTCAGTTGGGATAACTGACCGCAGACAAAAACGCTGGTGCTAGCCCTCCAGGGCCTGCACGATTTTTTCGCCCATGCCGCGCTGCAGGTGAAAACCCTCGGTGATCTGCGTCACCACTTCGATGCGGCGTTTGGCGCCGGCCTTGATCTCTTCCATGGCGGATTGGGCGCCCACCGCGGCTTCCTGCCCGGAAGATACCGTCTCCCCCAGGTTCTCCATGGCATCGGCGGCATCCTGGGAGGTACGGGCGATGTCACCGGCAATGGCACCAATTTCGTCGCTGGCCGCCTTGGCCTTCTCCGCCAATTTCCGCACCTCATCCGCCACCACGGCAAAGCCCCGTCCGGCCTCGCCGGCCCGGGCCGCCTCGATAGCGGCGTTCAAGGCCAGCAGATTGGTCTGATCGGCGATCTGCACAATGGACGTGACAATGCTGGCGATTTGGGCGGACTGCTGCGCCAGGGTGGACAAATCGGATTGGGCCCGGGTGAGGCTGGCCCCCAGGTTGCCGATTTCCGCCCCGGCCTTGATCATCTGCTCATGCCCCAAGGCCACGCGGGCGCCACTGGCCTTGGCCAGCTCATTGGCCACCGCCATATCGCCTATGCCCTTGTTCACGCAGGCCAGCAGCTCCTGCGCCACCTTCAAGGCGGCCTCATGGGATTGCCGACTCAGCACGAGTTGCTGCTCCAGATCGCCGCTACGGTTACGCAGAGAAATAACTTCCGCCTCCGCACCTTCGGCACGCAACTGGGCATTGCGCAAAGATTCGCGGCATTCCGCCAGTTCGTTTTCATTCACCCGCGCCGTCGCTACAGCCGCTGCACCCGCGGACGACATTGCGCCGAGAATTGCGGCCAGCAAGGCGGCAATTGCGGCAGCAATAGCCAGAGGCTGCGCCGCCGCGGAAAACAGGGTGGAAGCCGCAGCCAAGATCGCAGCGACAAATGCCAATCCTGTTGCTAGGCGGTTGCGGGGAGCACTTTTCATGGACGGCCTCGTTTATCAGCGACGGTTATAGACACCAGGGAGCAGGCCGCTTTTCCAGGAAGGCGGAGATGCCGGCCTTGGCTTCATCGGTGGCGCGAATGGCGGAGATACGGGTGGCCGTTTCCGTAATCACATCGTCGCCGATGGGCCGGTTGCTCACGGCATGGATCAGCGACTTGGCCGCCACCTGGGCCTTGGGGCCGCAGGTCTTGAGGGCGGCTACCAGCTCGGCCACCTTGGCGTCCAATTGGTCCAGGGGCACCACTTCCTGCACCAGTCCCATGTCATAGGCACGCTGGGCACCAAAGCGCTCGGCACTCTGGAAATAACGCAGGGATTGGCGGGGGCCGATGGCACGCAGCACATAGGGGCTGATAACCGAGGGAATGATGCCGAATTTGGCTTCGGAAGTGGCGAAGCTCGCATCGCTGGAAGCCACCGCCATGTCACAGGCGGCGGTGAGTCCGGTGCCGCCGCCCAGGGCCGCCCCCTGGACCCGGGCGATGGAGGGCTTATCCAGTTCGGACAGGGTGCGCAGCATATGGGCGAATTGCTTCGCGTCCTCGAAGTTCTCCGCCTGGCTCGCCACGGAAGCGCGCTTCATCCAGTTGAGATCGGCCCCGGCGGAGAAATGCTTGCCGCGACCGGCCAGCACCACCACCCGCACGCTGTCGTCGGCATTCACCGTCTGGCAGGCGGCGGTCAGTTCCTCGATCAGGGTTTCGTCGAAGGCATTGAACACATCGGGCCGGTTCATCCATAGGGTGGCGACGCCATCCTTGTGCTCGATTTCCAGGGTACGGTAGGTCATGGTCTTTCCTTGGTTCAACCGGGGGTATAGGGCATGAAGCCGGACTTGGGCGTGCCGCAGTCCGGGCAAATCCAATCGTCGGGGATGTCTTCGAATTTGGTACCGGGCGGGATGCCTTCGTCGGGCAAACCCAAGGTTTCGTCGTAGGGGAAAAAACAGGCGCTGCATTGATAGCTGATCATGATTCTTTTCTCTCTTTAAGTGGGGGGCAATCGTTGTTGCTCGCTCAAATCGGCGAGTCTTTGGGAAATTCCGGGGCGCGCCGTTCCTTGACGGCAGCCAACCCTTCCCGCATATCCGGGCCGGTAAAGCCGAGGATTTCCAGGGACAGGGAATTGTCGAAAATCGGGCCGGCCTGGCGCAGCCAGTTGTTGAGGCTGTACTTGGTCCAACGCAGGGCGGTCTGCGGACCGGCGGCCAATTGCCGCGCCACCTCATAGGCCTTGTTCATCAGTTCCCCCTCCTCCACCGCCAGGGAAACGAGACCGATGCGCTCCGCCTCGGCGCCGCTGACTTCGTCGGACAACAGCAGATGCAGTTTGGCTTTGGCCATGCCGCACAACAGGGGCCAGATGATGGCGGCGTGGTCGCCGGCAGCAACGCCTAAGCGGGTATGACCGTCAATCAGGCGGGCATTTTTTGTGGCAATGGAAATGTCCGCCATCAGCGCCACCGCCAGGCCGCCGCCCACGGCCGGGCCGTTGATGGCGGAGATGACGATCTTGGAGCAGTTGATGATGTTGTAGACCAGGTCGCGGCCTTCCTTCCAGACCCGGGCCCGGTGTTCGAAATGGTCGGCCATGTCCTGCACCAGGTCGAGGGTGCCGCCGGCAGAAAAGCCCTTGGCCTGGCCGCGCACGATCACCACCCGCACGTCATCGTCGCGGTCCAGGTCGCGCCAGATCTCGGCCAATTCCCCATGGCCCTTGTGGTCGGCAGCGGGCAGCTTGCCCTCCGCACCCATCACCACTTCGGCGATGCCGTCCTCGGTCTTGACCACCTTGAGGCCGGTGTAATGGTCGTAGCTCACTGTGCGTCTCCGGAGACCAGGAATTTTTCGAAACGGGGCCGCCAGAAATCATCGATGGGCACCGGGCGCATGGTGTCCATGGCCATCATCACCACGGTCAGTTCCGCCCGCAGCCGCATCTTGTCCGCCGCCAGGGCCGCCACCTCGACGGTCATGGAGCTGTTGCCCAGGCGCAGCACCTTGAGCTGGAAAGTCAGCCGGTCGCCGTAGGTGCTGGGGATCATGTACTCCACCTCCAGCCGCACCGTGGGAATGCCCAGCCGGTGCTTTTCGTGCAGTTCGTGGAAGCTGACTTCCAGCCCCTGCTCGAACCAGTCCTCCACCACTTCGTTGACCAGTTCCACATAACGCGGATAGAAGCCGATGCCGGCCGGGTCGCAATGGGAGAAGCGGATCAGTTTTTCTTTTTGGAATATCACGTCAGTTTTCCATCAGTCGTTGCACGAAGGCCGTTACTTCTTCCAGCACGGCGGCGGGTTGATCCTTGTGGGGGGAATGGCGGCAGTCGGCCAGTTTGACCAGTTCCACATCCTTGGCCTGGCGGGCGATGCGCTCGATCTGATCCATGGTGCCGTATTCGTCGTCCTCGCCCTGGATGGCGAGGACGGGACAAGGAATGTTCGGCAGGTATTCCTCGATATTGAAAAAGCGGAATTCCGGATGGAGCCAGATGTCGTTCCAGCCACGGAAGGCGGAATCCACGTCGGCATGGAATTTCGCCAAGCGTTCCCGCAGCTTGGTTGCCGGAGTGTCGTAGGCCACTTTGGCCGCCTCGATGCTGCTGATGCAGATGTCCTCCACCATCACATGGGGGGCCATGACGATGACGCCGGTCAGCGGCCGTGGCGTACCGCCGGCATTGATCAGGGCAATGGAAGCGCCATCGCTATGGCCGAACAGGATGGGCTTCTCCAAAGCCAACTTGTCCAGCAGTTCCGGCAGGGCTTCGAGCCCTTCCTTATGCATGTAGCGCACATCGTGGGGTTGCAGCAATGGATCGGACTTGCCGTAGCTGTAGCGGGAATAGACCACCGCCTCGCAGCCGGTGGCGTCGGCCACCTGCTGCGGAAAGTCGCGCCACATGGCCACGGAGCCCAGGCCCTCATGGAGGAAGACGATGCTCGGATAGCCGGCCTTGGGATGGGATGAAGGGAGACGGACCACCTCGATGCGGTGGCCCTGAACGGTGAGGTAAGTCATTTCAGAAGCACTTTTTCAACGACAGCATGACAATCAAAACTCCAGCCAGACGAACTCCCCCCTGACAAGGGGGATGGGGGGTTGCCGCTGGGACAGGAAAAAACACCGCAACCCCTCCCTCCTTCGACAAGCTCAGGACAGGCCAAGCCTCCCCTCGGGAGGGAGCCTATTTCAAACGCCAAGATGCTTCTGGATCAACTCCTGATCCTTGCGAACGATCTCGCTGTCGCCGTCGAACACCACCTGACCCTTGACGATGATGACGGAACGGTCGGTGATGGAAGTGACGGCGGCGTGGTTCTTGTCCACGATCACCGTGGCGATGCCGCTCTTGCGGATCTCCCGCACGATGCGCCAGATTTCCCGGGCGATCAACGGCGCCAGGCCTTCCGTGGCTTCGTCCAGGATCAAGAGATCGGGATTCGTCATCAGCGCCCGGCCGATGGTGAGCATCTGCTGTTCGCCGCCGGAGAGCTGCCCGCCGCCGTTGGTGAGGCGCTCACTCAAGCGCGGGAAGGTTTCCAGCACCCGCTCGTAGGTCCAGTTGCATTGGCCGTCCACGCCGGCACGGGCCGACATCAGCAGGTTTTCCTTCACCGACAGATTGGGGAAAATGCCCCGCCCTTCCGGCACATATGCGATGCCTTGGCGGGCGATGCGATGGGTGGCGGCGGAGGTCATGTCGTCGCCCCGCACCATCACCCTGCCGTGGCGCGGCCTCACCAGGCCCATCATGGAACGGATCAGGGTGGTCTTGCCCATGCCGTTGCGCCCCATCAGGGCCAGGGTTTCGCCGCGATGGATCTTGAAATCCACGCCATGCAGGATATGGCTGCTGCCGTAATAGGTGTGCAGTTCCTTGGCTTCCAGCAATACGTCAGACATGGAGCATCTCCTCATGGCCAAGGTAGGCTTGTTGTACTTGCGTGCTGGCGCGAATCTGTTCCGGACTGCCGGATTCCAACACCTGGCCGTTCACCATCACGGTGATGGTGTTGGCCACGGCGAACACCGCGTCCATATCGTGTTCCACCAGCAAGATGGCCCGGCTCGGACGCAGCTTGAGCAGCAATTCCACCATCTGGTGGGACTCATCGGACCCCATGCCGGCCAGGGGTTCGTCCAGCAGCAGCACCTGGGCATCGGTGGCCAGCACCATGGCGATTTCCAACTGCCGCTGTTCGCCGTGGGACAAGGTGCCGGCAATACGCTGGGCGCGGCTGGTGAGTCCGGCCTCCTCAATGGCGGCCATGGCCTTGTCCACGGCGGTCTTATCGTTCATGGCGTCAGCGAAGATTTTCCAGGCCCGTTGGTTACGGGACTGGGCCGCCAGGCGCACGTTCTCGAAGACGCTGAATTTCGGAAAGATGTTGGTGCGCTGGTAGCTGCGGCCGATGCCCAACTGGGAGCGCTGGGCAGCGCTGGTCCGGGAAATGTCCTGCCCCAGGTAGAGGATGCGGCCTTCCGTGGGCGGCAGGTCGCCAGAAAGCATGTTGATGCAAGTGGACTTGCCGGCACCGTTGGGGCCCAGCAGCGCATGGAGCTTGCCCCGCTCCAAGCTGAGATTCACATCTTGGTTGGCGGCCAGGCCGCCGAAGCGCTTGGTCAGTTTTTCCGCCACCAGCAATACGTCGTTATTCATCGTGTCGCTCATTTTTCGCCGCCTCCGGTCAGGGCTGCCTTGAGACGGCGCGGAACAGCGGAGAGGCCGCCGGGCAGGAAGAGCACGGAAAGCACAATGACGCTACCCATGACCAATTGCCAATGCTTGGTCCAAGTGGAAAACACTTCCTGCATGGCGACGAAGGCCAGGGCACCGAGTAAAGCGCCCACCAGATTGCCCATGCCGCCCAGGATCACCATCAGCAACACATTGCCGGATTGGTGCCAGGACATGAGCTCCGGCGTGACGAAGCCGAACAGCACGGCGTAGAGATACCCCGCCGCGCCGGCCAGGCCGCCGGCGATGCTGAAGGCCGCCAGCTTGTAGCCGAAGGTGCGGTAGCCCATGGACTTCATGCGGTGCTCATTACTCTTGATACCCACCAGCACTTTGCCGAAAGGAGAGCGCAGCAACAACTTGAGGAACAGGTACACCACCACCAGGGTGGCGATAATCAAGTAATAAAGATGGAACGGATTGTCCAGATCGAAGGGTTTGCCGCCGAACAAGGTCGTGTCCGGTTTCAGGTTGAGATAAATGCCATCCGAGCCGCCGCCCAGGGCCGTATCGTGGAACAGATAAAAGACCATCTGGGCGAAGGCCAGGGTCACCATGATGAAGTAGATGCCCTTGGTGCGCAGGACGAAAATGCCCACCACCAGCGCCGCAGCGGCGGAGATACCGATGGCGGAGGGAAAGGTGGTCCAGAAGCTGGCGGCTTCGTACTTGGGTGTCATCAGGGCCACGGTGTAGGCGGCGATGCCGAAGTAGGCGGCATGGCCGAGGCTGACCAAGCCGGTGAAGCCCACCAGCAGATCGAGGCTCATGGCGAAGATGCCGAACAGCACGGTCTTGGCTACCAGTTCCGTATAGAAAGGGGAATCCGCCATGGGAAAGGCCAGCAGGCCGCCCAGGGCGATGAGCTTGAGGATCAAGGGGATATGCTTGCTCATGCCTCAGCCCTTCTTGAAGATGCCTTCTGGGCGCCAGAGCAGCACGGCAGCCATGAGGACATAGACGATGGCACCGGCAAAATCGGGCAACAGCACCTTGCCGAAGGTGTCGGCAAAACCCACCAGCAGCGCGGCGAACAGCGCCCCCCAGACCGAGCCGATGCCGCCGATGACAACGATAACGAAGGAGATGATCAGCACGCCGCCGCCCATGCCCGGGAACACCGAGGAGATGGGCGCCGCCAGCATGCCGGCGAAAGCGGCCAGGGTGACGCCGAGGGCGAACACGGTGCGGTAGATCAGGTTGATGTTGATGCCGAGGGATTGCACCATGTCCCGGTCGTGGCTGCCGGCGCGGATCATCATGCCCAGGCGGGTGCGCTGGATGAGGAAGTAGAGGCCGATAGCGAGCACGATGCAGACGGCGGAAATCACCAGCCGGTACACCGGGTAGCTGAGGGTATCGTTGAGGGCGATGGAGGCGGAAAAAACGTCGGGAATGGCGACGCCGTGCACTTCATCGTCCACCAACAGGCTACGCAACTCCTCGAATATCAGGATCAGGCCGTAGGTGAGCAGTACCTGTTCCAGATGGTCGCGCTTGTAGAGGTGGGAGAACAGCGCCCACTCCAGGAAGGCGCCAAAGACGAGACTGAGGGGAATCCCCAAAAGAATGGCAGTAAACAAATTGCCGGTCAGGCTCGAGAGGGCGAAAGCCATATAGGCCCCGACCATGTAGAACGCCCCGTGGGCCAGATTGATGATGCCCATGATGCCGAACACCAGGGTCAGTCCACTGGCCACCAGAAACAGCAGCAGGCCGTACTGCACCGAGTTCAACACCTGGATCAGAAACGAATAAAAATCCATAGGATCGTTTCACCGAATTTCGTCCCGTCACCGGGCACTCTCTGTTTGAGCCCCCTGCTCCCGTCGCCGGTCCCAGGGTCTTTGATTAGTTGGGCAACGCCCTCTCCCTATCACTCCCCCGCCGCGCGAGGGAGCCAACTCCCTCAGCCCCTCCCTAAGGAAGGGGCTGAAGGAAGGTCTATCCGACCCGAGGGGACTGAAAGATGCGACCTCCGGTCACATCTTGCAACCCCGTGCCGGATCAGCCAAAGCCTTGGCGGAAATTTCAAGCACTTTATTGTCGCGGCCTTCCGATTTACGCAGGTAGAAGTCCTGCACCGGGTTGTGGGCCTTGGACAGGGTGAAGGCGCCGCGGGGGCTATCGATCTTGGCCGCTTCCATGGCCTTGACCATCTCGGCGCGCTTGCTGAAATCGCCGTTCACCGCCTTGAGTCCGGCCGCCAGCAACTGGGCGGCGTCATAGCCTTGTACGGCATAAACGTCGGGCTGGGACTTGTAGGTCTTGGCGTAGTTCAAACGGAAGGCGTCGTTCTTGGCATTCTTGATACCGTCTGCATAATGCAGGGTAGTCAGCAGGCCTTGGCCGGCATCACCCATAGCCTCCAGGGTGCCGTCGGTGAGGAAGCCGGGGGCGTAGAGGGGAATGGTCTTGTTCAGGCCCGCCGCCACGTAATCCTTGACGAACTTGGTGGCGCCGGCGCCGGCGAAGAAGACATACACGGCATCAGGTTTGATCGAAGCGATTTCCGTCAGATAGGCCTGGAATTCCACGTTGGGGAAAGGCAGGGTCATTTCCTTGACCACCTTGCCGCCAGCCTTCTCGAAGGCTTCCTTGAAACCATCCACCGATTGCAGGCCGGCCGCGTACTTCCAGGTCAGGGTGACCACATTCTTGGCCTTCTTGGCAGCGGCTACCTGGCCCATGGCATAGCCCGGCTGCCAGTTGGTGAAGGAGGTGCGGAAGATATTGGGGGAGCACAGGGGGCCGGTCAACTCATCGGCGCCGGCATTGGGCACGATGAAGAGCGTATTGCTTTCCTTGGCCACCTTGGCCATGGCCAGGGCGACGCCGGAGTGCACCGTGCCCACCAGCACGTCCACGTGGTCGCGCTTGACCAGTTTGTTGGCGTTTTCGGTGGCCTTGGCGGGATCGGACTCGTCATCGACGACGAAATATTCGATCTCGCGGCCGCCCAGCTTGCCGCCGCTTTCGGCCACGTATTGCTTGAAGCCATTGGTAATGGCGGTACCCAAGGCTGCAAAGGTGCCGGTGGCGGGCAGCATCAGGCCCACCTTGAGCTTGTCCTCGGCCTGGGCTAGGGATGAAGCCGCCAGAGCGGCGGTCATGCCGACGGTGAAACCGATGCGTTTCAGGGATTGCAGTTGCTTTTTCATGACGTCTCCTCTTTTTTGTATGGATAGGCGTTGCCGTGGAAGGCCCCGCCGTTCTACCAAGCGTTACTGCTGCGATTCACTTCAAAAGCTGCGTTGATGGCGGCCCAATCCTCCTCGGTGAGATATTTTTCCGCAAGGGGGATGACGATATTGTCCTCCTTCCCCATGTGGTCCCACTGGGATTCGGCATAGGCGGTCAGCGCCCGGTCGAAGGCGGCAATATCGCCGCCGGATTCGTACTCCGCCATTTTCTTGCGCAGATCGGTCAGGTCTTCCCGGCCTTTGACGTGCTGCGCCTCCAGCTCGTCAAGGATAGCCCCGGCTTCTTCCGAGCGGCGGCGCAGGAAGCGGAACAGGTACTCGTCTTCCTTGGGATGGTGGATGCGTTCGGGCACGGCCTCGATGTAATCGAACATGGCCTTGAACAGGAACAGGTCCGCTTCCTCCTTGCCGGCCTTGACGGCGGCGACATGGTTGAGCAGGCCCTTGAGTACCGAGGCGATGGAACGATGCTCGTCGCGGATGATGGTGATGGCTGGATTGACCATTTTCTTTCTCGCTATCTGGATCGGTCGCCCGGATCAGGCGTTGGCGCGCAGCTTGAAGCGCTGGATCTTGCCGGTGGCCGTTTTGGGCAATTCGGCGACGAAATCGAACCAGCGGGGATACTTGTAGGGGGCCAGGTGGGCCTTGACGTGGGCCTTGAGGGCATCGGCCAGTTCGGGGGTGGCCTCAATGCCCGGCTTCAGCACCACATAGGCCTTGGGCTTGATCAACTTGTCCACGTCCTCCTGTCCCACCACGGCGGCCTCCAATACGGATTCATGGGTGATCAGCACGGACTCCACCTCGATGGGGGAGACATAGATGCCGCTCACCTTCAGCATATCGTCATTTCTCCCGGAGTAAATGTAATAACCGTCGGCTGTGACCGTATATTTGTCGCCGCTGCGGGTCCACTCTCCGAGGAAGGTGCTGCGGCTCTTACCGCGATTGTTCCAATAGCAGGCAGCAGCGGTGGGACCCTTGACCTGGAGTTCGCCGGGCTCTCCGGGGCCGACCAATTGGCCTTCGTCCCCCACCAGGCGCACCTCGTAGCCGGGTACCGGCTTGCCGGTGGTGCCGTAGCGCACGTCGCCCACCTTGTTGGAAAGAAAGACGTGCAGCATTTCGGTGGAGCCGATGCCGTCGATGATGTCCACGCCGAAGTGGGCGTGCCAGCGCTTGCCGATATCCTCAGGCAGGGCCTCGCCGGCGGAGGAGCACAGGCGCAGGGCCACGTCGGAACGCTTGGGCAGGTTGGGGGATGCCAGCATGCCGGCATAGCCGGTAGGCGCGCCGTAAAAAATGCTGGGCCGGTGCTCCACCATGCGTTTAAAAGTAGCGTCCGGTGTGGGCCGTTCGGCCATCAGCACGGCAGTGGCACCCACCGCCATGGGGAAGGTGAGGCCGTTGCCGAGACCGTAGGCGAAGAACAGCTTGGCGGCGGAAAACACCACGTCCTGTTCATTGATGCCCAGCATGGGTACCGCAAACAGTTCGGCTGTCTGGACCAGGCTGCTATGCACATGCACCGTGCCCTTGGGAGCGCCGGTGGAGCCGGAGGAGTAAAGCCAGAAGCAGGGATCGTCGCAGGTGGTGTTGACCGGCGCAAAGGTGCTGGCGGCATCCTTGACGAAGGCCGCCAGGGAATCGGGACGGCTTTCCGGCGCGCCGGCGACGATGATGCGCTTGAGGGTAGGTACGCGGCCTAGCAGGGGTTCGAACAGGGGCAGCAGCGCGTAGGACACCACGGCCACCACGGCCCGGCTGTCCGTCAACATGTATTCGTAGTCGCCCTGGGTCAGCAGCGTATTCACCGCCACCGGCACGATGCCGGCCTTGATGGCGCCCAGGAAGGTACAGGGGAAATCGAAGGTATCGTGCACGCAGAGCAGGATGCGCTGCTCCTGCAGTACACCCGCCGCCGTCAGGGCATTGGCGACACGGTTCGCCCGGTCGGCCAGGTCCTGGTAGCTGTAGCGGCCGTGATCGTCGATAACGGCCGCCTTGCCGCCGCGACCGGCGGACAGATTACGCTCGATCAGATCATGGGCGGCGTTGTACTGGCGAGGGATGTTGATCAGAGGTGGGCTGGCCTTACGGTCAACCTGGCTTAGCTCAGGCAATTTGTCTCTCCTCAATTTATCGACTTATTTTTTTATTTGCTGAATTCGATGGCCCCGTCGGGCAATAAGTAAAGCACATAGGCCCTGCCCTCGCTCACCGTGGGCCGATGGCCGCTACCGGGGCCGTACACCAGCCAGCCGGCGCCGTGGCCGTCGAACTTGGCATCGCCCTCCATGGGCAGGATGAGATCGATCTCACCCTTGGGGTGGATATGATGGGGGCCGGCCAAATCGGCCATATCCACCACGTCGATGGAGCAGCCGTGCAACTCGGGCCCGGGCTTGGCCACACGGCCATACTTGATGCCGCCGTGCTCCCGGCTGCACATCCAGCCGGCGGCAACGCCGGCCTTGATGGCATCCTTGATGGCGGCGAACACCGGGCCATCCGCAGGAAACTTCTCGTTCAATTCCTTTTCCAGCGCCTTGTCCACAGCCTTGCCGTCAACCGCGGCGGTGACCGTGGAAACCAATTGGCTGAATTGCTCAGGACTCATTGTTTTCTCCTCCGTCCAAATCATCTCGATCCAAGCGGCCTGGATGCACCGCTTCAGGCATTCAGGGCCGCAGCGGAAACTCCGCCCTCGCTCAGCGCATCCAACCGTCCCGGCGCGGCCTGCACTGCCAGGCGGCGGTGGTACAGGCCCAGGGCGCGCAGCCCGCCCAGCTCTTCGCCGCCCCCGGCCCGGCCGGGGCCGCCATGCATGCAACTGGGCATCACATTGCCGTGGCCGGTGTGGTTGCCGCCCACGGCAGCGTCCACCACCATGATGCGGCCGTGCATGTCGGCGATGGCGGGAATCAGTTTCTGGCAGAAAACGGCATCGCCGGAAAACACGGAAGCCACCAGGGAACCCTTGCCGCGACGGGCCATGGCGATGACGTCGTCCACATCGGCGTAGGGCAGCACCGTCGCCACGGGGCCGAATACCTCCACGTCGTGCACATACTTGGCGGCGAGTCCCTTGTCGCAGAACAACAAGGTAGGTTTGACGAAACAGGCGGCGGCCGCATCGGCATCCACAGGCACGAAACCTTCTTGGCCGCCGAAGACGATTTCAGATGCGCTGGCGAGCTTGGCCAGGCCATCTAAGGCCGCCTGCTGCTGGGATTTACTCACCACCGGACCGACGCGGACCTCGCCGTTGCGAGGATTGCCCACGGTCATTTTCGCCAGGCGGGCGGCGATGGCCTCGGCCAGGGGCCGCGCTACCGCGGCAGGCGCGAAGACGCGACGGATGGCGGTGCACTTCTGGCCGGTCTTGACCGTCATTTCCCGCACCACTTCCTTCACCAGCAGATCGAATTCGGCGCTACCGGGTTGGGCATCGGTGCCGAGGATGGCAGAGTTCACGCTGTCGGCTTCCACATTGATCCGCACGCCGCCACGTACTACGGCGGGATGGGTGCGGATGGTGCGCGCCGTATCGGCGGAGCCGGTGAAGGACACCACATCGCCCTCCTCCACATGATCGAGCAGGTCACGGGCGGAGCCGCACACCACGGACAAGGCGCCTTCCGGCAGGATGCCCGCGGCCACCACGTCGGCCACCATGCGCTGGGTCAGCCAGGCGGTTGGGGTTGCGGGCTTGATCAGCACCGGCACGCCGGACAACAACGCCGGCGCGGCCTTTTCCCACAGGCCCCAGGCCGGGAAATTGAAGGCATTGATGAAGATGGCGACACCGGACAGGGGCACCATCAGATGCTGACCGGCGAACAGATTGTCCTTGGCCAGGGGAATGCGGCCACCATCTACCAGGAATTTGCCGTCGCCCAAAGCCTTGCCAGCCTTGGCGAAATACTTGAGCGTGAAGATGGCGCCATCCACGTCGAATGCCACGTCGCCTTCCGTCGCGCCGGAGTTGCGCAGGGAGATATCCGCATAGGCGGCACGATTGGCCATCAGCACATCCACGAGCTTGCCCAGCAGCTCCGCCCGCTGCCCATAGGAAAGCGCTTGCAGTCCCGCGCTGCCTTGCGTCCGGGCAAAAGCCAGGGCCGCGCCCAGATCCAGCCCATCGGCAGACACAGAGACCAACTTTTCCCCGGTTACGGGATCCAGTAGCCACTGCCCGTCGCCGGCACCATCCTGCCACTTGCCACTTAGATAATTAGCCAGCTTCATGCGCTTACCTTTGCCTTTCTATTGCATGTCAGACATGGGAGGATGCAGAAGAGT
This sequence comes from Rhodocyclaceae bacterium, assembly GCA_003963315.1. Lineage (GTDB taxonomy): Bacteria > Pseudomonadota > Gammaproteobacteria > Burkholderiales > Rhodocyclaceae > AWTP1-18. The sequence continues at coordinate 83,280 of RXJP01000003.1, forward strand.
GCACTTTGTGTGCACTGCAACATATCACTCGCCATTGGCGATATACTACACACAAGGAAATAGTGGTCAAGTATTTTATTTCATACAAAAATCAGTAACGACATCCAGACAAAAACAAATTAAAACTCTATTTCGTTGTTTTTAAAGTATTTTAATAAAAACACCCCGATACAGAACTATCAGTTTTTCTCTCGCCAGAATTAAAACATGCAAAATACCTCTTGACTTGCATTTTTTATAGGCACTATTATTCAACCAACGGATGCAATTTATTGCACATATGCCATGAAGACAAAAGACGACTTCGACAACCTCGTACAAACGCTCACTACTCCGGCCGGCAACAGCGCCGAGAGCAACGCGTCCATTCAGGAAAACGATGCTCCCTCCACCGATCAGGAGTTTCTCGCCTCCCTGGGCAAGCGGGTACGGGAAATCCGCGACCGTCGCGGCATGACCCGCAAGTTGGTGGCCCGGGATGCCGGCGTGTCGGAACGCCATCTGGCCCACCTAGAAGCCGGCGAAGGCAACATCTCCATCGTCCTGCTTCGCCGCATCACCATGGCTTTGGATATTTCCCTGGCCGACCTGCTGGTCCCCGAAACCGAAGACACCGTAGAGAAGCGCCTGATCCGCCGCTTCCTCGAGCGCCTGCCCCAGCACCGCATGGAAGAAGTGGTGTTCCGCCTGATGCGCGACTTCGGCCACGAAGAAGCCGTGCGCCGCAAGCGCGTGGCATTGGTCGGCCTGCGCGGCGCCGGTAAATCCACCCTGGGCCGCCAATTGGCGGCCGAGATGGGCGCCGCCTTCATCGAAATCGACAAGGAAATCGAAAGGGAAACCGGCATGCCGGTGGAAGAAATCTTCGCCCTCTACGGCCAGGCCGGTTATCGCCGCGCCGAGAAACGCACACTGGAACGGGTACTGCGGGAAAACGATCGAGGCGTGTTTTCCGTGGGCGGCGGCATCGTGTCCCAGCCGGAAACCTACGATTTCCTGCTCTCCAGTTGCTTCACCATCTGGGTCAAGGCCCAGCCGGAAGAACATATGGCCCGCGTGATGGCCCAGGGCGATCTCCGCCCCATGGCCGGCAACGACGAAGCCATGGAAGACCTCAAGCGCATTCTTGAAGCGCGCGAGCCCCTGTACCGCAAGGCAGACACCATCCTCGACACCACCGGAGAGACGGCTGAGTCGAGCTTCGTGAAACTTAAACAACTGGTCATGCATTGACCGGACATATCCATAGAGGAGATCCATACGTGGACGCAGCTATCCAGACCCAGGCCGCAGCAAATCGAGTCGACTACCAAATCGATCCCAGCAAGTACCAGCATTACAAGGTGACCTTCGACGGCCCCGTGGCGACACTGACCATCGACATCAACGAAGATGGCGGCATCCGCCCCGGCTACAAGCTGAAGCTGAACTCCTACGATCTGGGCGTGGATATCGAACTGCACGACATCATGCAGCGCATCCGCTTCGAGCACCCCGAAGTCAAGACTGTGGTCTTCAACAGCGCCAAAAAGGTGTTCTGCTCCGGCGCCAACATCTACATGCTGGGCGTTTCCACCCACGCCTGGAAGGTGAACTTCTGCAAATTCACCAATGAAACCCGCAACGGTCTGGAGGACTCCTCCGAACATTCCGGCCTCAAGTTCATCGCCGCTTGCAACGGCACCACCGCTGGCGGCGGCTACGAACTGGCCCTTGCCTGCGACGAGATATATCTGATCGACGACCGCAATTCTTCCGTCAGCCTGCCCGAAGTGCCTCTGCTGGGCGTGCTACCCGGCACCGGCGGCCTGACCCGGGTCACCGACAAGCGCAAAGTGCGCCGCGACCACGCCGATATTTTCTGCACCATCCAGGAAGGCGTGCGCGGTCAGCGCGCCGTGGATTGGAAGCTGGTGGACGGCGTCATTAAGCAGCAGCAGTTCAACGACGAGATCAAGAAGCGCGCCCTGGAATTGGCCGAGCAGAGCGACCGTCCCGGCGGCCAAGGCGTTGCGCTGACGCCCCTCAAGCGCACCATCGACGACAAGGGCTACCACTATGAATATGTGGACACCCAGATCGACCGCGCCGCCCGCAGTGTCACCATCACCGTCAAAGCCCCCGCCGCCACTGGCCCCAAAGATGCCGCAGCCATCCTCGCCGCCGGCACCAATTGGTGGCCCCTGCAGATGACCCGCGAACTGGATGACGCCATCCTCAACCTGCGCACTAACGAGCTGGAGGTCGGCCTCTGGATCATCAAGACCGAAGGCAACGCCGACATCGTCCTCGACTACGACGCCGCCATCGACGCCAACAAGGGCCACTGGTTCGTTCGCGAAACTCTGGGCTTCATGCGCCGCACCTTCTCCCGCGTCGATGTCAGCTCCCGCAGCCTGTACGCCCTGATCGAACCCGGCTCCTGCTTTGCCGGCTCCCTGCTGGAACTGGCCCTGGCTTGCGACCGCAGCTACATGCTCGACACCACGGACGGTTCCGGCGTGAACACCGTGACGCCCTCCGTCTTGAATTTCGGCGCCCTGCCCATGGCCAACGACATTTCCCGCCTGGAAGCCCGCTTCTACAAGGAAGCCGCACCCATCGCCGCCATCAAGGCCAAGATCGGCGCCAAGCTGACCCCGGCCGAAGCCGTGGAACTGGGCCTGGTCACCGCTGCTCCGGATGAGCTGGATTGGGCCGAGGAAATCCGTATCGCCTGCGAAGAGCGTTCCGCGCTTTCCCCCGATGCGCTCACCGGCCTCGAAGCCAACCTGCGTTTCGGCATTTACGAATCCATGAAGACCCGCGTCTTCGGCCGCCTCTCCGCCTGGCAGAACTGGATCTTCATCCGCCCCAACGCGGTGGGCGAGTTCGGCGCTCTCAAGGTGTTCGGCAAGGGCGTCAAGTCCAAGTTCAACTGGGAACGGGTTTAACAATATCGAGCAACATGCCCCGCCGTTGCGCCGGCCGCAGTTTCCCGCGGTCGGTGCAATGAAACAGAGTGACAGCGATACCGCCAGGACTGCGCAACCCGTCGGCTTCGCAATTGAACGACTCAGCAACCACGGCAATACATCACTTCCATAAAAGGAGACAACAGTAATGGCAATCGATTACAGCCAGAAGATCCCGAACAACGTGGATCTCGCCAGCAACAAGACCCTGCAACGCGCCCTGGAACACTGGCAACCCGCCTACCTGGACTGGTGGAATGAAATGGGCCCGGAAAAGTCCCAGACCGCCGAGGTCTACCTGCGCACCGCCGTCAGCGTCGATCCCTCCGGCTGGGCCCACTTCGAACACGTGAAGATGCCCGACTACCGTTGGGGCATTTTCCTGACACCCACCGAAGGCGAGAAAAAAATCAGCTTCGGCGACCACAAGGGCGAACCCGTCTGGCAGGAAGTGCCCGGGGAATACCGTTCCACCCTGCGCCGCATCATCGTCACCCAGGGCGATACCGAACCCGCTTCCGTTGAGCAGCAGCGCCATCTGGGCCAGACCTGCCCCTCCCTCTACGACCTGCGCAACCTGTTCCAGGTTAACGTGGAAGAAGGCCGCCACCTGTGGGCCATGGTCTATCTGTTGCACGCCCACTTCGGCCGTGACGGCCGCGAAGAAGGCGAAGCCCTGCTCGAGCGCCGCTCCGGCGATGCGGACAACCCCCGCATCCTCACCGCCTTCAACGAGAAGACGCCCGACTGGCTGTCCTTCTTCATGTTCACCTTCATCACTGACCGTGACGGCAAGTACCAGTTGGCATCCCTGGCCGAATCCGCCTTCGATCCCCTGGCCCGTTCCTGCAAGTTCATGCTGACCGAAGAGGCCCATCACCTGTTCGTCGGCGAATCCGGCGTGGGCCGCGTGATCCAGCGCACCTGCGAAGTGATGAACGAACTGAAGACCGACGATCCGGTCAAGCTGCGCGGCGCCGGCGTGATCGACCTGCCCACCCTGCAGAAGTACCTGAACTTCCACTTCAGCGTCACCTCCGACCTGTACGGTTCCGAAATCTCCTCCAACGCCGCCACCTACTACACCAACGGCTTGAAGGGTCGCTTCGAGGAAACCAAGATCGGCGACGACCACCAGTTGAAGGAAACCTCCTACAAGGTGAACGAGGTGGCCAACGACAACATCGGCACCATCGAAGTCCCCGCCCTGTCCGCCCTCAACGAGCGCCTGCGCGACGATTGGATCACCGACGTGCAAGCCGGTGTGGACCGCTGGAACCGGATTCCCGAAAAACTGGGCATCAACTTCCGCTTCAAGCTGCCCCACAAGGGTTTCCACCGCAAGATCGGCATGTTCGCCGACCTGCACGTGAGCCCCGAAGGCAAGATCATTTCCGAAGTGGAATGGGCCCACAACCACAAGAACTGGATCCCCACCGAGGAAGACCGTCTCTACGTGCATTCCCTGATGGGTCGCGTTTCGGAACCCGGCAAGTTCGCCAACTGGATTGCGCCGCCCGCCCGCGGCATCAACAACCAGCCCTTGGACTTCCAGTACGTCCGCTTCAGCTGATCGCCTGACCACCATCGCGGACACGATGAAACTCGCTAACATGAATGGATTCGTGTCCGTCTACCTGCTTTGGTGAAAAAATGAACGCCCCTACCGAGAATGCCGAACTGGTGCGCCAGCACCTCATCGACCCAGAAATCTGCATCCGCTGCAACACCTGCGAGGAGATGTGCCCCGTCGACGCCATCACTCACGATAGCCGCAACTACGTGATCAAATTCGACGTCTGTAATTGGTGCAACGCCTGTATCGGCCCCTGTCCCACCGGGGCGATCGATAATTCCCGCAACGTCGGGAAGAACAAGGTGTACAGCCTTGAAGAACAATATTCCTGGGATTCGCTGCCCGCACAGGAAGCCCTCAGCGGCACGCTGACGGCCACCACGGCGGCGCTACCGGAAACCGTGGTGTCGATCACGGCCACGGCCCAAGCCGGCCAGGGCGGCCCCGCCCTCGCGCCTTGGTCCGCCGCCCATCCCTACGTGAATCTCTACACGCCGGCCAATCCGGTCACCGCCACGGTGACCGGCAACTACCGGCTCACGGCCGACAATGCCTCCAGCGACATTCACCACATCGTGCTGGACTTCGGCTCCGTGCCCTTCCCCGTGCTCGAAGGCCAATCCCTGGGCATCATTCCACCGGGCGCCGACGCCAATGGCAAACCCCACCTGCTGCGCATGTACTCCATCGCCAGCCCCCGGGAAGGGGAACGCGCCGGCCACAACAACATCGCATTGACGGTCAAACGCGTTGTGGAGGACCACGAAGGCAAGCCCGCCAAAGGCATCGCCTCCAACTACGTCTGCGACCTGAAGAAGGGTGACAGGGTGCAAGTCACCGGCCCCTACGGCTCCACCTACCTAATGCCCAACCATCCGGGATCGTCGCTGATGATGATCTGCACCGGCACCGGCTCCGCGCCCATGCGCGCCATGACCGAACGGCGTCGACGCAGGATGGAACAGAAGGAAGGCGGCGAGCTGGTGCTGTTCTTCGGCGCCCGTTCGCCGGAGGAACTCCCCTACTTCGGCCCCCTGACCAAGCTTTCCAAGGACTTCATCGACGTCAACTTCGCTTTTTCCCGGGTGGCCGATCAACCCAAGAAATATGTCCAGGATTTGATCCGCGACCAGGCCGACAAAGTGTTCAAGATGCTCAAGGACGACAACTGCTATATCTATATCTGCGGCCTGAAGGGCATGGAAACTGGCGTCCTGGAAGCCTTCCGCGACATCTGCCGCCAGCACGGCGAAGACTGGGACAAGCTCCAACCGCAACTGCTGTCCAAAGCCCGCTTCCATGTGGAAACCTATTGACGCGTAACGGGCGAGCCCCTTTCCACTGTCTTCGGGGCGTGTCTTCACGCCCCGCTTTTTTTGAGAAACGACCATGAGCCGAACCGTCTATATCTGTGATGCCATCCGTACCCCCTTCGGCCGCTACGGCGGCGCCCTGTCCTCGGTTCGCACCGACGACCTGGCCGCCCTGCCGATCAAGGCCCTGATGGATCGCAACCCCGGCATGGACTGGTCCCTGGTGGACGATGTGATCTACGGCTGCGCCAACCAGGCCGGCGAGGACAACCGCAACGTCGCCCGGATGGCCGCCCTGCTGGCCGGCCTGCCGGTGGAAGTACCAGGCAGCACGGTGAACCGCCTGTGCGGCTCCAGCCTGGACGCTGTGGGCATCGCCGCCCGAGGCATCAAGGCCGGCGAGCTGGACTTGGTGATCGCCGGCGGCGTGGAGAGCATGAGCCGCGCCCCTTTCGTCATGGGCAAGGCCGACAGCGCCTTTTCCCGCACGGCCAAGATCGAGGACACCACCATCGGCTGGCGCTTCATCAACCCGCTGATGAAGGCCCAGTACGGCGTGGACTCCATGCCCGA
>RXJP01000141.1 GCA_003963315.1 Rhodocyclaceae bacterium
CGCCCAAGGGCTATGAGGCTTTCGATGCCGGCGCCCCCAAGAAATTCGTCATCGATCCCCATGGGCTGCTGAAAAATGCAGCATAAGGATTATCTGCCGTTTCTTGTTTCAAGAATGACACAGACGGTTCCGACAACGAGACGACACATGAACGACGAATTGATCAAGGTGCGGGTGGTCGCCAAAATGAAGGAAACCCCCGATATTTACGCCTACGAACTCCAAGCAGCTGATGGTACTTCCCTGCCCGCTTTTGCGGCCGGGGCTCACATTGATGTGCATCTGCCCAATGGGCTTGTGCGCCAGTATTCCCTCTGCAATCCCCCCAGCGAAACGCACCGCTACGTGATCGCGGTATTACGCGATCCAAAATCCCGCGGGGGATCTGTCGCTATGCATGACTTAGTTCAGGCAGGTGAAGTAATTAGCATTAGTGCGCCACGTAACCACTTCCCTCTCAAGTTGGATGCTGACGAGACGCTGCTGTTGGCTGGTGGGATTGGAATCACGCCTATCCTGAGTATGGCCGAAGCGCTTTCTGCGGCAGGCAGAAATTTCAGCCTGCACTATGGTGCTCGTTCCCCTGAAAGTATGGCCTTCCGAGAGCACATATCCGTTTCCTCATTTGCCCATCGTACCTATTTCCATTTCGACGATGGCGATGCTTCACAGAAGTACAACCTGCCCGTCCTGTTGGAAACATCATCGGCAGGCAGGCATGTCTATGTTTGCGGCCCCCAGGGTTTTATCGATGCGGTAAAGGCTACGGCCCTGGCTCGGGGATGGTCAGCCGACAATGTTCACTACGAATATTTCGGTGTCTCAGTGGTATCCGTGGTCGGGGACAGTAGTTTCCAGGTCAAGATAGCTAGTCGTGATGAAACCATAACAGTCGCCGCAAACCAGACCATCGTCGGGGCACTTTCCAGTGTCGGTATTAACGTCCCTGTGTCGTGTGAGCAAGGGGTTTGCGGCACTTGCTTGACCCGGGTCATTGAAGGTGTCCCCGATCATAGGGACCAATATCTGACCACCGCGGAGCAAGCAGCCAATGATCAGATGTTGCTCTGTTGCTCCCGAGCCAAGACTTCGTTGATTGTCCTGGACTTGTAAGATTAGACGTCTTTTTCGGATGGCCACCTTCAACTAAGGAAACAAATACTTCATTTTTATATGAATTGATCGCCACCTTGAAAGGGGGCAGCCATGCTCCGTACTACGGAGCCTTAATTCTCCCTCTCTTCGATGAAGGAATGGAGCACACATTGGGATGATGGCCGCTTTCCCTGATCGCCAATTCCGTAAGTCAGCCACGCTAAGAATCGAATATTGGCTATGTCAATTCCGGCTATACGCGCCAATGCATTGTCGTTGCAGTGCGGTAATTTCTAGCATGCATACTCGGGTTAATCATAAAAAACGGCGCAATAACCGTTCGTGTCGGAAGCATGATCTGTACAGAGTCCGCTGAGTCATTTCAGCTTTGCTAAAAAATTCAGAACAACAAAGGATATAAAAATCCAAATTTTTTCTGATTTACCTCAAAGGAGATAACAATGAAAAACATCATTAATGTATTTGTTGTAGCAATCTGTGTAACTTATTCCAGTTTTGGCTTTTCGGCTGAGCCCTTCAAGATAGGCCTCATCCTGCCGCTGTCTGGGCCTTTTGCATCCACGGGTAAACAGATTGAGACAGCGGTCAACCTGTATATGCAACAGAAGGGGGACATGGTCGCTGGTCGAAAGATTGAACTTATCGTCAAAGATGATGGTGGTACCCAACCTGAAGTCACCAAGCGGATTGCCCAGGAGTTGACGATCAAGGACAAGGTCAACGTACTGGCTGGTTTCGGTTTGACGCCCCTGGCTTTCGCCACCGCGCCGATTGCGACCCAGGCCAAAACACCCATGGTGGTGATGGCTGCAGCCACCTCCTCCATCCCCAGCAAATCACCCTATATCGTCCGCACTTCCATGACAATTCCCCAACTTACCGCCCCCATGGCGGATTGGGCCGTAAAGATCGGGAAAGTAATGACAGCGGTCACACTGGTGACAGACTATGGCCCTGGCATTGATGCGGAGAAAGTCTTTACTAAGCACTTTTCTGAAGCCGGTGGGAAAGTCCTAGCGATGTTGAGGGTACCTCTCCAAAACCCAGATTTCGCGCCCTTCTTTCAGAAAGTCAAAGATATGAAGCCTGACGCCCTCTTTGTCTTTGCCCCTTCTGGGGTAGGTGCCACTTTGCTGAAACAGTTCACCGAAAAAGGTTTGCCGGCTGCCGGCATCAAACTTATCGGTGCCGGAGATGTTCTTGATGATGACCTTCTTCCCGGCATCGGCTCCGAAGCCAGTGGCATCATCACGACCAATCACTATTCCGCCGCACATGATTCAGTCGAGAATAAAACTTATGTTGCCGCTTTCAAAAAATTAGCGCCCAATATGCGACCCAATTACATGTCGGTTGGTGGTTACGACGGTATGCATTTGATCTACGAAGCTCTGAAAAAGGCCGGCCCAGATGCCGACGGCGATAAGCTATTGGCCGCCATGAAAGGCATGAGCTGGATCAGCCCCCGCGGTCCTGTGAGTATAGATAGTGAAACTCGCGACATTGTGCAGAACGTATACGTCCGACGGTCTGAGAAGCTAAAAGGCGAGATATACAACGTTGAGTTTGACAAGGTTGAGCACGTCAAGGATCCTGGCAGCAACTGATGCACGGTAATCCCCCCAAAAACTAGAGATGTGCAGAAGTAGAATTTTCTCGCTACGAGGAAATTCTGCATGAAGAAGTCGAGGTTCACAGACAGCCAGGTCATGGAAGTGCTCAAGCGCGTGGAAGCAGGTCTGGCGGTGCCGGGAAATAGGCATCAGCTCGGCGACGTTCTACAAATGGCGGGCCAAGTAAGGCGGGCTGGACTGCTCGATGATCAGCCGCATGAAGGAACTGGAGCTGGAGAACGCCCGGCTTAAGAAGATGTATGCCGAGGAGCGGCTGAAGGCCGAAATCCTCAAGGAGGCGATGGCAAAAAAGTGGTGAGGCCATCCCGCCGACGCGAGATGGCCAAGCAAGCGGTGACCGCTAGAGGGATATCGATCCGCCTGGCCTGCGAAGTGTTCACGGTCAGTGAAACCTGCTATCGGTATGAACCCAAGCGCGATGCCGAGAACGACCGGATTGCCGACTGGCTGATCCGCCTAACCGACAACCAGCGCAACTGGGGATTCGGGCTGTGCTATCTGTACCTGCGCAACGTCAAGAGCTTCCCCTGGAATCACAAGCGGGTGTATCGGATCTATCGGGAGTTGGAACTGAACCTACGGATCAAACCCAGAAAGCGTCTGCAAAGGGAAAGGCCGGAACCGCTCCTGGTGCCGACGGGATCAGGTCTGGTCGATGGACTTCATGCATGACCAGTTGGGCGATGGTCGGAACTTCCGGTTGTTCAACGTCATTGATGACTTCAGTCGGGAGGCGCTGGGGATTGAGACCGACTTCTCGCTGCCCTCGGCCCGCATCGTCCGGGCGCTGGAGCAGATCATGGAATGGCGTGGCAGGCCCGCGGTGATTCGCTGCGATAACGGGCCGGAGAACATCAGCGGCCTGATCCAGGCATGGGCAGATCGGATGGGCATCCGCCTGGAATACATCCAGCCTGGCAAGCCGCAGCAGAATGCCTACGTCGAACGCTTCAACCGGACCGTACGCTACGAATGGCTGTCGCAGTATTACTGGGAAGACCTTGAAGAGGTGCGCCTGTGAGCGGCCCAGTGGATGTACCACTACAATCACAACCGCCCAAACATGGCCTTGGGCGGCTTCACCCCGAAACAGCGGTTGGCCATGGCCGCTTAGTTCTACTTCTGACTGCCCCTAGAAACGGGGGGATTACCATTTATAGCCGTCCCTAAGTCATCTCGAGTTTGGGAGTCGTATCCTCAATCATCAATGCTGGACGATAGATGAAACCTTGATCCTCGTTCTCTCGCTTAATCAAGGCCTCCAACAATCTACGCGTACGGATTGGAGCCTCGTCGACTTTAAGCGCGACTTTTGGAACTGAGCCGCCATATTGCTCAACTTGTTTTTGTTGAAGTTCGAGGACTGCCGCGTCTTCATCAAATGTCTGAATGACTGCCTTGCAGATTTCCTCCGTTAGATTTTCATTGTCCAAACGCCGGTTTCTGGCAACAGACCAAAAATAGTGAGTGGAGTTTTCCGTTTCGGGAGTAAGCAGATGCAAGACGTGGGTGCGATATGCATCATCCGGTGAGGTTCCGACGGGATAGACACCAAAGTCCGTCATACAGATGGATGGTGCGAGACTGATAGCTGTTTGCCACCTGTTGATACGTCCACTGTGATTCAACACCATCGAAAAGAATGGCGGGGCATCAATGTTGGGCATTTCACGATGAGCGCTAAGCAAACCCTCCCCTTGAATTGTTACTTTTACTGGATAGCTAGGGATGCACTCCTCTTCTCCTTGTCCAATTGTTCTCAGATGAACCCAGCTTTCATGGCCGAGGTCCATAAGGTTATCTACAGCTAAGCGGAAATCGGCTTTGACGTGATGGTATCCGCGAGATGGCGTCCACTCCGGATGATCATTCCATCTGATATCAGGGATTAAATCGACGTCAGCATGGCTTGCATCCCCCAACCAAATCCAGAGCAAACCATGTTTATTTTCGAGTGGAAAAGCCTTGAGGCATGCCGTGGACGGGATATGAGTTTGGCCCGGTGCGAGGGTACACGTACCGTTAATCGAAAAGCGCATGCCGTGATAGCCGCACTGGAGTTCATCACCGATACGCCTTCCGGCGGATAAGGGAATCAGTCGATGGGGACACTTGTCCTCTAACGCCGCAATACGCCCATCTGAATGGCGCATCATCACGACCGGAATTCCAAGAAAACGGCGGGCAACGACGTTATCGCCATCAAGCTCATGCTGGAAGCCGGCGACATACCAAGCATTGTTAAGCCAATTCATCTAAATCTCTCCTCCACTCTCCATGGAACGGCATCCCACTCCATCTTGGCTGAGTATTCCACATCGTTCGTATAAGAGTATCCATCAACCCAGTTACATGCAGAGACACTATCGAAGCCCCTGAAGCTTGCAATCGAAGCTGAAAGCTATAGACAACCACCGCTTTTATCGAGCCTCATGAGGAAACCATGATAGGAAGTAATGGGATAAGGTGACAAGGCCTTGGCTTTAATATGCAGAATTGACCTCAACAATAATTAATATATAAATAGTTTCGAATGTCGAATATGGTGCCATAGGTATTCCGCTCCCCCAATAAATTTGGGGTGGTCAAACGTGGAGTTTTTCCGGCAGCAACCCAAGATGGCCTCCGACCACGGCTGCATCCCACCCCTCATGGCCGATGCCCTGGCCCTTGCCCAGTCTTAGCTCCGCCGAGCGCAAGGTATTCTCGATGAGCATGGTCACCGTCATCGGTCCCGCGCCACCGGGCACCGGCGTGATCCAACTGGCCTTTTCCTTCACCCCCTCGAAATCCACATCACCCACGATCCGGCCGTCGGGCAGACGATTGATC
>RXJP01000133.1 GCA_003963315.1 Rhodocyclaceae bacterium
GGGCGTTGGTGAGCAGGCACTGGGCGCGCTGGGTCTTGGGGAAGGCGATCACGTCGCGGATGGATTCGGCGCCGGTCATCATGGTGACGATGCGATCCAGGCCGAAGGCCAGGCCGCCGTGGGGAGGCGCGCCGTACTTGAGGGCGTCCAGCAGGAAGCCGAACTTGAGCTGCTGTTCTTCCTCGTTGATACCCAGGGCTTCGAACACCTTGGCTTGCACTTCGGCCTTGTGGATACGCACCGAGCCCCCGCCGATTTCCCAGCCGTTGAGGGCGAGGTCATAGGCCTTGGCGATGCACTTGCCGGGATCGGTCTTGAGGTATTCCTCGTGACCGTCCTTGGGGCTGGTGAAGGGGTGGTGACAAGCGGTCCAGCGCTTGTCGTCCTCGTCGTACTCGAACATAGGGAAGTCCACGACCCACAAGGGTTCCCAGGCCTTGCCGTTGAGGTAGCCCTTTTCGTGGCCGATCTTGATGCGCAGGGCGCCGAGGGCGTCATTGACCACCTTGGTCTTGTTGGCGCCGAAGAAAATCAGGTCGCCATTCTGGGCGCCGGTGCGCTCCATGATGGTCTTCAGGGCCTGTTCGTGGATGTTCTTGACGATGGGGGATTGCAGGCCGGTTTCGTTGAGCTGGGTGACGTCATTGACCTTGATATAGGCCAGACCCTTGGCGCCGTAGATCTTGACGAACTCGGTGTAGCCGTCGATTTCGCCACGGCTCAAACTGTTGCCGCCGGGAATGCGCAGGGCGGCGACACGGCCACCGCTGGTAGCGGGGCCGGAAAAGACCTTGAAGGCCACGTCGGTCACGGCGTCGGTGACATCCACCAGTTCCAGGGTGACACGCAGGTCGGGCTTGTCGGAACCGAAGCGGGCCATGGCCTCCGCATAGCGCATGCGGGGGAAGGGATCGGGCAGTTCCACCGCCATGGTTTCCTTGAAGATGCTGCGGATCATGGCTTCCATCAGGCCGGTGATGTCGTCTTCATCCATGAAGGAGGTTTCGATATCCACCTGGGTGAATTCGGGCTGACGGTCGGCGCGCAGGTCTTCGTCGCGGAAGCACTTGGTGATCTGGTAGTAGCGGTCAAAGCCGGCCACCATGAGCATCTGTTTGAAGAGCTGGGGCGACTGGGGCAGGGCGAAGAACTGGCCGTCGTGCACACGGCTGGGGACCAGGTAGTCCCGGGCACCTTCGGGGGTGCTCTTGGTCAGCATGGGGGTTTCGATGTCCACGAAACCATTGCTGTCCAAGAAGCGGCGGAAGGCCATGGCGACGCGATAGCGCAGCATCAGGTTCTTGACCATCTGGGGACGGCGCAGGTCCACCACCCGGTGGGTCAGGCGTACGTTCTCGGAGAGGTTCTCGTCGTCCAGCATGAAAGGGGGCGTGACGGCAGGGTTGAGTACCTCCAGCTCATGGCAGAGCAGTTCGATCTCGCCGGAGGCCAGGTTGGCGTTCTCGGTGCCGGCGGGACGGCGACGCACCTTGCCGGTGATCTTGAGCACAAATTCATTGCGCACGGTTTCGGCCAGCTTGAACATCTCGGGGCGGTCGGGATCGCAGACCACCTGGGCCAGACCTTCCCTGTCCCGCAGGTCGATGAAAATCACGCCGCCGTGGTCGCGGCGACGGTGGGCCCAGCCGGCAATGGTGACGACTTGGTCGACGAGTCCGGCGTTGAGTTGGCCGCAGTAGTGGGTACGCATCATGGCAAATTGCTCAAAAGGAAAGCCGCCCCCATCAACTTGGACGGGCGGCAGGCGGTTGCTCGAAACTTCATTGGTTCTGTGCCCGTGCGACCAGACTGGTGGCAGGGTAGGCCGGGGCGGGAATCACCACGCCCATGGAGACGATGTATTTCAGGGCCTCGTCCACGGTAATGTCGAGTTCCACGGTGTCCGCCTTGCGGACAAAGAAAAAGAAACCATTGACCGGGCTGGGCGCCGTGGGGATGAAGACGCTGATCAACTCGTCTTTGGCGTGCTGCGTCACCACGTAGGGTGGTGCGCCGGTCTGAAAGGCTACGGCCCAGGCTTCCGGGTGCGGATAACGCACCAGCAGGACTTTGCGGAACGCTTCACCAGAGCCGGAGAACAGGGTGTCGGAAACCTGTTTGACACTGTAGTAAATGGACTTCACCACCGGGATGCGGGACAGCACACCTTCCCAGAATCGCACCAGCTTCTGGCCCAGGATGTTGGCCGTTACCAGCCCGGTCACGAAAACCACCAGCAAGGTAAGCAGTGCGCCGACGCCCGGAACGTAGAAACCGATCAACCGTTCCGGCTGCACGCCCTGGGGCAGCAACAGCAAGGATTGGTCCATGGTACGGACGATCAGGGACAGCACCCAGGCCGTGATTCCCAGGGGCACCCAGATGAGGAGGCCGGTAATGAAGTACTTTTTCAAAGGGGCCTATTTTTCAGCAGGACGGGCAGGAGCCCGTTCCGCCTTGGCAGGGGGGCGGGTTGTCGTTCTTGGGCGCAGCTGAACCCCCGCCCTTGAAGTCCGTGGCATACCAGCCGGAACCCTTGAGCTGAAAGCCGGCAGCCGTCAGTTGTTTGCTGAAGGTTTCTTTGGCGCACTCGGGACAAACGGTCAGAGGATCGTCCGCCATTTTTTGCATGACATCCTTTTCAAAACCGCAACTTGAACAACGATAGGCGTAGATGGGCATATGCACCTCCGCAAAAAGAAAGAAATTATAACGTATGGACCCTCGTCCCCCGACGGGGTGAAGCAAAACTGGGGCCGGAAGTCAGCGTTTCAAGGGGCGATGGGTCCCAGATAGAGCTGAGTCAGGGGTTTGCCCCAGAACAGGGCGATGATGCCTGCGGCCGCCAGATAGGGGCCGAAGGGGATGGGCACGTTGCGGCCATGGCGGGCCAGCACCATCAAGGCAATACCAACGATGGCGCCAACAAAGGAAGACAGCAAGATCGTCAGGGGCAGCATCTGCCAGCCCAGCCAGGCGCCGATGGCCGCCAAGAGCTTGAAGTCACCGTAACCCATGCCTTCCTTGCCGGTGGCCAACTTGAACAGCCAATACACCGACCACAGGGAAAGGTAGCCGGCCATCGCGCCCACCACTGCGCTTTGCAGGTTGGTGAAGCTATTGCTCAGATTGAAGATCAGCCCGGCCCAAAGCAGGGGCAATGTGATGTCGTCGGGCAGCAGTTGGGTATCGAAGTCGATGAAGGTCAGGGCAATGCAGGCGGCCATGAACAACAACGCCCCTGCTAGGGGCCAGCCTGGCCCCAGTTTCCAGGCGGCGAAGCCGAAAAGAAGCCCGGTTAATGCTTCCACCATGGGATAGCGGGGGCTGATAGGGGCTTGGCAGCCCATACAACGCCCTCGCAATACGAGGTAGCTGAGAACGGGGATGTTTTCCAAGGCGCTGATGGCATGGCCGCAATGAGGGCAACGGGAGCGGGGCGTCGCCAAGGTGAGCTTGGGTGCCTTAGGGGCGTCCTCACCTTTTAGGTCGGCGCACTGGGCCGCCCATTCCTGCTCCATCATCTTAGGCAGGCGATGGATGACCACATTGAGAAAACTGCCGATCAGCAGGCCCAACAGGGCACACCCCGCGGTGAGCAGGAAAGGGTCTTGGAGCCAGATCAACCGACGACGGACCCGAGTTTAAAGATAGGAAGGTACATCGCAATAATGATGCCCCCAATCAGCCCCCCGAGCACAACCATGATCATGGGCTCCATCAGGCTGGACAGGGCATCCACAGCATTGTCGACTTCTTCCTCAAAAAAGTCGGCAACTTTGCTGAGCATAGAGTCCAACTGACCAGATTCTTCACCAATGGCAACCATCTGCAGCACCATGGATGGGAAGACATTCGAGTTCTGCATCGCCATCGTTAGGCTGTTACCGGTGCTGACTTCCCCTTGTATCTGTTTGGTTGCAGTTTTGTAGATGTAGTTACCTGCAGCACCGCCAACCGAATCCAGAGCCTCTACCAATGGAACACCAGCAGCAAACATTGTCGATAGTGTACGTGTCCAACGGGCTATAGCAGACTTAACAAGCAAATCACCAAATACCGGCAACTTTAGAGATAGTCGATCCATGAAAATTTGCATTGCAGTGGACCGTTTCCACAGCTCCATAAAACCGTAAATCGCAGCACCAAGGCCACCAAAGATAGCCCACCAGTAGCCGACAAATATCTCTGAAATCGCAATGACCACCAATGTTGGAGCAGGTAATTCCGCACCGAATCCAGAAAACACGCTCTTGAATTGCGGGATCACAAAAATCATAATGACGGCCACAACGATGAACGCGACAACCAAAACCGAGATTGGGTAGAAAAGGGCGCCCTTGATTTTCTTTTTAATACCCAGAATTTTTTCTTTGTAGGTCGCCAAGCGGTCCAGAAGGCTTTCCAAAATACCCGCTTGCTCGCCTGCTTGGACAAGGTTGCAGAACAAGGGGTCAAAGTAAAGCGGATATTTACGGAATGCCTGATTGAGGCTGGAGCCGGTTTCAACTTCTGTTTTGATGTCAAGCAACAACTTTGCTACTGCCGGATTCGAGTTGCCTTTGCCAACAATGTCGAAGGACTGAAGAAGCGGTACCCCTGCCTTCATCATGGTAGCCAATTGCCGGGTAAAAAGGGCAATGTCCTTCTCAGTGATTGATCCCCCGCCCTTCGCTTTCTGCTTCTTTACTTTGGTAACCAAGACACCTTGGCGACGCAAATTACTGCGTACGGTGCTTTCGCTGCTTGAGCGCATCTCACCTCGAACCACTTTGCCGGACTTATCCTTGCCTTCCCAGGCAAAGTTGTCTTCCTTTACATTTGGCTTTGCTGCAGTTGCCATTGCAAGCTTCCTGTTTTATGGGTCAAAGTGATCCAATTTAATGACCGAGATCATCAAAGGGGAACTAGGATTCGAGAATGGTACCAGAAGGGATGACTGGCGTAGGGTTGCTAGGTCTGTGAATCCGGACAAACTTCACGGCGCGATCCTGGGTTTGGACGATTTCCATGGCTACTCCCGCAATGCGTACGCTGGTGCCCGACTCGGGAATGTCCTCAAAGTGCTCAAGCAGCAATCCGTTAAGGGTTTTGGGTCCATCAAGGGGAAGTTCAATACCTAGGTCACGGTTGATTTCCCGAAGGGAGCGTCCCCCTTCCACCATTACTGTGCCATCCTTGTCCCAGGCCAAGTCCGTCGAACTGCCGCCCGGGGTGCTGGTGGTGAATTTTCCGATCAGTTCCTCGATGATGTCTTCCAGGGTCACCAGACCAAGTATTTCCCCGTATTCATCCACGACCAGCCCCTGGCGTTGGCGGTTTTCCTGGAAAAACTGGAGCTGGGCATAGATGCCGGTGCCCGCAGG
>RXJP01000154.1:0-2173 GCA_003963315.1 Rhodocyclaceae bacterium
GGACGAACCCACCAACCACTTGGACGCCGAATCGGTGGAATGGTTGGAGCAGTTCCTGGTGCGCTTCCCCGGCACCGTGGTGGCCGTGACCCACGACCGCTACTTCCTTGACAACGCCGCCGAGTGGATTCTTGAACTGGACCGCGGCCAGGGCATTCCCTGGAAGGGCAATTACTCCTCCTGGCTGGAACAGAAGGAAGCCCGCCTCGAGCAGGAGCAGAAGCAGCAGGACGCCCACCGCAAGGCCATGAAGCAGGAACTGGAATGGGTGCGCCAGGGCGCCAAGGCCCGCCAGGCCAAGAGCAAGGCCCGCCTGCAACGCTATGAGGAAATGTCCAGCGTCGAATACCAGAAGCGCAACGAAACCCAGGAAATCTTCATCCCCCCCGGCGACCGCCTGGGGGACAAGGTGATCGAATTCAACGGCGTGACCAAGGCCTTCGGCGACCGTCTGCTGATCGACAACCTCTCCTTCTCAGTCCCTCCCGGCGCCATCGTCGGCGTGATCGGCCCCAACGGCGCGGGTAAATCAACGTTGTTCAAGATGATCCGCGGCCTGGAACAGCCCGACAGCGGCTCGGTGGAGATCGGCTCCACGGTGAAGATCGCTTCGGTGGACCAGAGCCGCGAAGGGCTGGCCAACGACAAGACGGTGTTCGATGCCATTGCCGAAGGCGCCGATGTGCTCACCGTGGGCAAGTTCGAAATGCCCAGCCGGGCCTACATCGGCCGCTTCAACTTCAAGGGCGCGGACCAGGGCAAGATCGTTGGCAATCTCTCCGGGGGTGAGCGGGGCCGGCTGCACCTGGCCAAGACCCTGATCTCCGGCGGCAACGTGCTGCTGCTGGACGAACCCTCCAACGACTTGGACGTGGAAACCCTGCGCGCCCTGGAAGATGCCTTGCTGGAATTCTCCGGCTGCGTGATGGTGATTTCCCATGACCGTTGGTTCCTCGACCGCATCTGCACCCACATCCTGGCGGCGGAAGGCAACAGCCAATGGACTTTCTTCAACGGCAACTATCAGGAATACGAAGAGGACAAGCGCAAGCGCCTCGGCGAGGAAGGCGCGAAGCCCAAGCGCATCCGCTACAAACCCATCAGCCGCTGATCGCAGTACAGGACGCCGGGAGCTGCCATCTCCCGGCGCAGATTCACGACGGCTTGCTACGCTGCTCCACGCCAGCCAGTACTGACTCCTGCGTGGCCCCATCGCCCAGCTCATTCAGTACGCTGACGACGGTTTTGTAGGCAGCGAGTTTGCCGGCCGGATTGGGGCGCCCCTTGTCTTCGTAGCCCGCCTGTTTGAGTACCCTGATTTTGTAACCCATGCCTGCGTAACCGATACCGCCGATGGTCACCAAGCGCATATCCACCGCTTTCATGGCAGCCTGGAGGTCGTCCTTGGAAGTCTGTTCGTCAATAGCAGTCAGCATGATGTTCTCCTTGGGATGCAGTGTCGAAATCTATGGGGACGCAGGGATTGGCCGCGCCCGTTCGTTCTTCTCGGTGGCACCTTAACCCAATTCACGAGCCCGTACGCAATTCCGCCATGTCCCGCCTGATACTCGCCCCCATGGAAGGCCTCGCCGACGACGTGCTGCGCGCCGTGCTGACCCGCGCCGGCGGCTACGACTGGTGCGTCACGGAATTCATCCGGGTGAACAGCACCCATTTGCCCCACGGCCATTTCTACCGGGTCAGCCCGGAATTGAAAACCGGCTCCCGCACGCCGGCGGGTACGCCGGTACGGGTACAACTGCTGGGTTCGGACCCGGCCCGCATGGCCCGCAGCGCCGCCCACTTGGCCAAGCTGCAACCCACGGGGATAGACCTCAACTTCGGCTGTCCGGCCCCCATGGTCAATCGCCACCGGGGCGGGGCGGCCCTGTTGGAGGAGCCGGACCTGCTGCACCGGATCGTCCTGGCCGTGCGTCAGGCGGTACCGGCCGCCATTCCCGTCACCGCCAAGATGCGGCTGGGCATTACCCATACCGACTATGCCCTGGATTGCGCCACAGCCCTGGTGGAAGGCGGCGCGGCGGAACTGGTGGTGCACGGTCGCACCAAGCAGGATGGCTATCGGCCGCCGGCAAAGTGGGACTGGATCGGCCGGATACGGGAAACCGTGGCGGTGCCGGTAATCGCCAACGGCGAGGTCTGGACCCAGGCG
>RXJP01000154.1:2223-12899 GCA_003963315.1 Rhodocyclaceae bacterium
CGGGCCGAAACGGGCTGCGAAGACGTAATGCTGGGCCGCGGTGCCGTAGCCGACCCCATGCTGGCCCGCCGCATCCGCTTGGGCGAAACGGCCGATTCGGAACGGGATTGGCAACGCATCCTGCCCTTGTTGGGCGACTTCTGGCAGCGGGTACAAGTGAAACTGGAAGCCCGCCACGCTCCGGGTCGCCTCAAGCAGTGGCTGGGCCTGATGCGCCGTGGCTACCCCCAAGCCGAACGCCTGTACCAGGAGGTGAGGCCCCAGCGTTTGGCCGGTGAAATCACGCCCATCCTCCTCGGCCATGGCATCGCCCCACCCTGCATGAGCCATGCGTCCTGACAAGCTGACCTAAAATATCCCCCTACGCCAATCAAGGATGCAAGGAATCACCATGACCACCAAGCCCGCCTTCCCCTGGACGGATGCCTACGCCCTCGGCTACCAACCCATGGACGACACCCATCGCGAGTTTGTTGAAACCGTCAATGCCATGCTGACTTGCCCTGATGATGGCTTCCAGTCAGCCTTGGATGCCTTCGCCACCCATGCTGAACGCCATTTCGAGGAAGAAAAGGCGTGGATGGACAAGACCGAGTTTCCCGCCAAGGAGTGCCATATTGACGAACACAATGCGGTCTTGAAGTCGGTGCGCGAGGTGCAGCAGATGTTCGCCGCCGGCGCCACGCCGCGCAGCTTGGAGATAGGGCGCGGGCTGGCCGCAGAATTGGTGCGCTGGTTCCCCGGCCACGCCGACTATCTGGACAGCGCCCTCGCCCAATGGATGGGGAAACGGGCCTATGGCGGCGTTCCCGTGGTGTTCCGCCGGAATCCCTTACCAGCGGACCAATAAAATCCGTAAAAACCGCAAAAAATAAAGGCTCGCATTGCGAGCCTTTTCATTTACCGCACCTGATCAGGTGCCGCTGCGGCCGGATTATTCAGCCTTGATGCTGGCGACCAGGATGTCCTCGGTGCCTTGGGGGAAATGGAACTGGTCCAAGGTACGACGAATCTGGGCTTCGTTGCTGCCCTGGTGGTTTTGCTGAAAGCGGATGCCGATGGACCGGCCATTGGCGGCCAGGGTGCGGAAGGCATAACGCCAGTGCTGCACTTCGGCCAAACGCTCCCGAAGCTCTTTCTCGTTGGTGATTTCAATACCGGCCAGCTTGAGGGAATCCAGGAATTCGTCGAAGGATTCGTTGCTAAGGCTACCCATTGATGTCTCCGTTATATGGTCAGGTGGTCGTCCACCATGGAGCGATTAACGTCCAAGCGACGTCCAGGTTGACAACGGCGACAGGAATTTGAAAGAAAATTTATCCTTTTCTTTCATGGGATTTGCAGATTAGCTTTGAGGATTTTGGCAAATCGCCGCCCAGCACCGCCCCGGCGGGGCTATAACTTTAGGCAGATTCCCCCGGTTGCAAGGCCCATTCCGTCCAGGAACCATCGTATACCGCGCCCGGTGACAAACCGGCCACGGCCAGGCCCAGGGACAGGATGGTGGCGGTCAGTCCGCTGCCGCAACTGCTCACCACCGGCCGGGCGCCATCGATCCCCGCCGCCAGAAACAGGGCCCGCAGGGTTTCCGGGGATTTCATGGTTTTGTCCGGATTGAGCAGTTCCGGATAGGGCAGGCTGATGCTGCCTGGAATATGGCCGCTGGGGATGCCCGGCCGGGGATCGGGGGCGGTGCCGGCGAAACGCTCCCGGGAACGGGCGTCAATCACCGCTTCCCGTCCGGTGCCGACATTGCGCCTCATATCGCCAAGGCCGCGCAGCAATTCGGACCGAAAACGGGGCTGAAAACGTTCCGGACGGGCCAGCGCAGGAACATCCTTCGCTGTGGGACGCTGCTCCGCCAACCATTTGGGCAGCCCACCATCCAGCACAGCCACCTGATCGTGGCCGAAAAGGCGGAACAGCCACCAGCCCCTGGCCGCGGAAAACAGGCCTTTCTGATCGTAGAAAACGATGCGGTGGTGATTGCCGACACCCATGGTGCCTACCAAGCGGGAAAACCGGCCCTGGCTAGGCACCATGTGAGGAAGGTCGGTATCAGGATCGGCCACTTCGTCCACGTCAAAGAATCTGGCGCCGGGAATGTGCTGGCATAAGTATTCACCCCGGGCATCCCGTTGTTCGGCAGGCATGTAGTAGGAGGCATCGAACAGGGCCAGATCAGGCGCGCCAAGCTCTCCCGCCAACCAATCGGTACTGACCAGGGGCGCCATGGTGGTGGTCATCTCATTGTTCCCTTCACCGCTACATGCTGGCCATGGCGGCGTCCAAGGCTTCGTCCAATTCCGCCAGATCGTCGTCGCTGATGCCCAGATACGCCAGGGCCCTGTGAAACAGGTTCTCGCCGACCTCCAGATCCTGTTCCTGCAATTTCACGCACAATAAGCGTTCCGCCACCTGGGTCACGGCAATCAGGGAAAGGGCCATACCGGGTAAGGTCTTGTCCGACAGGTCATAAAGGTCGGGATCGTGGTGGAAACGTATGGCCTGGCCAACGATGGGGGGCAGGCCCCAATTGCGCACCAGGAGAGAACCGACAATGGGATGGGTGCAAGGGAACAAGGATTCTTCGGCTTCGATCAGAGGTTGCCCCCGTTCCCGGCATGCTTCCATGAGGGGCACATAGTTTTCGAAACGACGCATCATCAAGGGGATGGCCGCATCGTGGAACAGGGCGTAGATATAAGCGGCATCCGGAGAAATGCCGTACTGCCGGCGGGCGATCATGCCTGCCGCCACGGCCAAGCCTGCGGCCCGGGTCCAGAATTTTTCCACAATGGCCGCAGGTAGCCCAGCCATGCTGGAGCGCAGCGCGACCCCCACCACCACGCACACCACATTGCGGGTGCCCAGTCGCTCCAGGGCGCGGTTGATATTGGTCACCGGACCACCGGCTCGGAACAGCGGGGAATTGGCCAACTTCAGGGTGGTTGCGGTGAGGCCTACATCGCCGGCAATGGTCTTTGCCAGATTCTTGAGGTTGGGTTCGTCCTTCTGCGCCTCCGCCATGGCCTCCAGCGCCACTGCTGGGCAGGTGGGGATTTCTATGGTTTTGAATACCCGATCCAGGTCTTCGGGGGAAACCTCGTGATGACGCTTGTCTGGACTGCCGGGCATCAAGGACTCCGAATGAGTGGCGACTTTTGTTGGTCTCCGGATTATATGGGCGTCATTCCTGCCCAAACCTGACATGGGCCCACAAACGCCATGGGATTGTGGGCACCCTGCAAGGCTTACAATGCGCGCCTCACGCCCTGCCCGGATGCCTGCCGGAAGCCCCATGACCGACCACCGCAAAACCCTGGAACTGCTCTCCCCTGCCAAAAATGCCGATTTCGGCATAGCGGCCATCGACCACTGGGCGGACGCTGTGTACATCGGCGGCCCGGCCTTCGGCGCTCGGGCATCGGCGGAAAACACCGTGGCCGACATCGAACGCCTGACGGTCCATGCCCACCGCT
Source organism: Rhodocyclaceae bacterium (assembly GCA_003963315.1). Lineage (GTDB taxonomy): Bacteria > Pseudomonadota > Gammaproteobacteria > Burkholderiales > Rhodocyclaceae > AWTP1-18. The sequence continues at coordinate 5,706 of RXJP01000154.1, forward strand.
TCAACGCCAAAGTATTCGTCGCCCTCAACACCATCTTGCGGGATGACGAACTGGAAGCCGCCCGCCAGCAGGCCTGGAAGCTTTACGAAGCCGGGGCCGACGCCTTGATCGTGCAGGACATGGGTCTGTTGGAAATGGACCTGCCTCCCATCCAGCGCCACGCCAGTACCCAGACGGACATCCGCCACGCCGATAAAGCCCGCTTCCTCCAGGATGTGGGCTTCTCCCAGATCGTGCTGGCACGGGAGCTTTCCCTCAAACAGATCAAGACCATCGCTGCCGCGACGGACATCCATCTGGAGTTTTTTGTCCACGGCGCACTCTGCGTGGCCTATAGCGGCCAGTGCTATATCAGCCACGCCCACACCGGCCGCAGCGCCAACCGGGGCGAATGCTCCCAGGCCTGCCGCCTGCCCTATACCCTGACAGATCCCACCGGCGCCATCGTCGCCCACGAGCAGCACCTGCTGTCCATGAAGGACAACGACCAGAGCGCCAACCTGCGCGCCCTGGCCGATGCCGGCATCAGCTCCTTCAAGATCGAGGGCCGGCTGAAAGACCTTAGCTACGTCAAGAACATCACCGCCCATTACAGGCAGTTGCTGGACGAGATCATGGAGGAAGCACCGGAATACGTCCGCGCCTCCTCGGGCCGCAGCACCTACACCTTCACCCCGCAACCGGAAAAAACCTTCAACCGGGGCGCCACGGACTACTTCGTCAATAACCGCAAGGCCGACATCGGCGCCTTCGACACGCCCAAGTTTTCCGGCACCGAGGTGGGCACAGTGGTGTCCGTCGGCCATCAATGGTTCGACGTGGAAGCGACGGAAGAACTGCACAACGGCGACGGCCTCAGTTTCTTCGATATCGACCAGGATCTGGTGGGCATGCGCATCAATCGGGTGGAAGCCCGTAGCAAGGTGCAGCGCCTCTTCCCCGCCACCCTGCCCGAGGCCCTCAAGACAGGCACCCTGCTCTACCGCAACCGGGACCAGGAATTCGAACGGCAGCTGGAAAAGAAATCCGCCGAGCGGCGTATCCGCGTTTGGCTGCAACTGGCGCAAACCGCCGATGGCTACGCGCTTACCATCACCGACGAAGAGGGCGTCAACGCCCGGGCCGAGCAAACCCTGACCCACGAGCCAGCCCAGCATGCCGAAAAAGCCGCCGCCACCCTGCGGGGAAACCTGGGCAAGTTGGGCAGCACGATCTACGAAGCCATGGAAATCACCTTGCCTGATGGTGCTGCACCTTTCATCCCCGCTTCGGCGGCGAACGCCCTGCGTCGCGCTGCGGTGGAAGCCCTGGATGCCGCCCGGACAGCGGCCTATCGCCGCCCAGCCCCTGCGCCCGTGGTGGCACCGCCAGCGCCCTATCCGGAAACCGAGCTGTCCTACCTGGCCAATGTCTTCAATGAGAAGGCCCGGGCCTTCTATACCAAGCACGGCGTCAAACTGATCGACGCCGCCTACGAAGCCGACCAGGAAAAGGGCGAGGTGTCATTGATGATCACCAAGCACTGCCTGCGTTACAGCTTCAACCTGTGTCCCAAGGAAGTGAAAGGCATCCGCCCCGATCCCATGACCCTGATGCAGGGCAAGGACAAGCTGACCCTCAAGTTCGATTGCAAGAAGTGCGAAATGCACGTCATGGGCAAGATGCGCAAACACCGGCCCATTTCCCTGATACCGGTCAAAGCAGCCCATTGACGACCCATTGAGACGGCCACATCTCCCTGGCACGGGGAACCCGACCGTCAATAGTGGGGCGGTATCTCATCCCGCAGGCTATGGGGTTCTTCGCCCGGAGACGCTTTCACCTGCTGGCGCAGGGCCTTGATCTCCTGCACCAAGGCATCAATCTGCTGCTGCTGGCGGAATACCGTGCGATTGAGCGCTTCCACCAAGTCTTCGGTAAAACCGATCTTGATTTCCAGTTCGGTCAGGCGATCTTCCATGGAGGCTTCCTTTTGCGCCGGATCAGTTGCGGGCATGGGACAGATGGTACCTCTCGACGCCGTCGAATTTGCTCAACTCCGCACCAAGCACTGTCAGGGGCGCGCCTTTGTCCTTGCCCAAAGCCACCGCCACGAACCGCCATTCGGGCCGTCCGTCCACAAAATTGATGGAGAAAGAGCCCAGGGCGATCTCATAGCCCCGCTCCCAGGCCACCCGCCGCAGCACTTCCTCCCGCGGCTCGAATCCCTGGCGGAAATTCAACACCACCGCCACAGCGGGTCGTGATGGCAGCAGACCCTCGATACGGGAGACCCACATCATGCAGGTAGCGGAGAGCAAGGTCAGCAATATCGCCGCCCCGTAGAACCCCACCCCTACCAGTACGCCGATGGCGGACGAAGCCCAAAGGGAGGCTGCCGTGGTCAGTCCGCTGATGTTGAGACCATCCTTCATGATGACGCCGGCGCCAAGGAAACCGATGCCGGTGACGATGCCCTGGATCACCCGGGTGGGATCGGAAACCGGCACGGCCAAGGCGTGGCCGCCGTACCAATAGCCCGGGTACCCGGAAATCACCGTCAGCGCCGCGGCTGCCATGCAGACCAAGCCATAGGTGCGCATGCCCGCCGCCCGGCCGTGATAGGAACGTTCGTAGCCGACGATCAGACCGAGCAGCAATGCCCCCAACAGGTTCATGAAGACAATGAGGTTGGTTTCCACTTCCGTGGTGGACCAGTAGCTGGCCAGGGATGGAAGGGTAAGAAAATTCATGGAGATCCTCCGCGCGTTGATTGGTGCTGCTGGAAAGTTGCACTAGTGTGACAAGGATTCCCTTGAACAATAAGGCGGAGGAAGCGGCGAAAGCCCCCTATCAGTGCCAGAATATGCGCCCCCAAGAACCGTGACTGTCTTCCGATGAAATTCGCCTTGTCCATTGCCGGCCTCTTGCTGGCCGTTGTTGCCGCCCTGATGGTGATCCCCATGCTGTTCCATCGCGACGATGGCCAACCCGTTTCCGACCAGGGCTTGCCCTGGCAGGTGGATGCCCTCTACGGTGGGAAATCGCGAGTATTCAACCTGATTCTGGGCGAAAGTACCGTGGCGGATGCCAGGGAGAAACTGGGCAAGGACATGCAGATCGCCCTGATCGCGGCCCCTGGCGAAACTGGTTCGGTGGAAGCCTTTTACGACAACCTGAGCGCCGGCTTTATTACCGGGAAAATGATCATCACCGCCGAATTGGATGCGCGAACCCTCGCGGGAATGCGTGAACGCGCCCCGAAAAGTGAATACATGGAAAGCAGCACCCGCAAAATCGGGCTAACGGCAGAAGATCAGCAAAAAGCCCTGATGGCGCCGATCCGGGCCATCAGCTTCATCCCCAGCATCAATCTGGACCCGGGTATGGTGGAACAGCGTTTCGGCAGCCCGGCGGAACGTATCCGCAGCAGCGAGACCATTGAGCACTTCCTCTATCCGGACAAGGGCCTGGATGTGGTGTTGGACAGCAAGGGCAAGGAAGTCTTGCAGTATGTGGCCCCTGGACACTTCGCCCAGATGCGGGACCCGCTGCTGGCAAAGAAAAACTGAAATCCGGAAAAAACACGGGGGCGGAAACCGTAAACGGCCCGCCCCCGTTGGACAGCTCAGGATTACTGGGCTGCGGCAGCCTTGGGCGCCTTGTGATGCTTCTTGACGTGGTGATGCTTGGCCTTCTTGGCCTTGGCTTCAGCAGAGGTGCTGACCAGAGCAAAAGGGGCGGCCATCACAGCCACGCTGAGGACGGTGAGCAGAGTTTTTTTCATCGACTTCTCCTGAATTTAATTGCAATTCCCCGCGCGGGGGTGGCTGGATATCAGATCCTGCGCGGGTTTCCCCATGACCGACAGTCGCGGGTTAAGGAATTCTAGGCATTCCCCTGCCGCTCTTGAGGGAACCCACGGCGCCGGAATACCCCGCATTTCCCGCTTTACAGACCCGGCATCCTCCCCCGCATTTATGTAGAGGAGCCGACAAATGCCGGCTATCAGACAATCACGCTCCCTCACCAGGATGGGACTTATTCCCGTGCAATCATAAAGTTGCGCCAACCTGCCAACAAATGATCGGCACTGGCATTCAATCTGCACTGGGGAACAAGAAACCACAGAGAGAGCCAGCCATGGATCAATCCGTCCCCATCACCCGGGAAGCAGCCCTGCGTATCGCCCTGGCTGCCCGGGCCATGCCCAACACCACCCTGCCCAAACTATTGGAAGTGTTGCAAAACACCTTGGGCACTTATCTGGATGAAGACATCCTGCGCACCATTACCGTCACCAACCTCAAGACCGGCCTGGGCAGCCTGGCCGACGGCGAGGAGGACGGCGAGGACATTGGCATCGGTCTCGAGGCTATGAAGCTGGCCGTGCGCATTCTCTGGGGCGATACCGGTGGCGAGGAGGACTTGCCCAAGGCCGCGCCCTATAACGAGGGGGACATCCCCAATTCCCTGCGGGTGGCCATCGCCTCGGACAGCGGCGCCGGCCTTAACGGCCATTTCGGCTCCTGCATCCGTTACCTGATCTACCAGGTATCCGCCACGGACTTCCGCCTGATCGACGTACGCGATGCCTTGGAAGCAGACTTCGCCCCGGACAAGAACGGCTTCCGGGTGCAACTGATCAAGGACTGCCATGTCCTCTACGTGGTTTCCATCGGCGGCCCGGCGGCAGCCAAGGTGATCCGGGCCGACATCTTCCCCATCAAGCGCATTGAAGGCGGCACGGCCGAGGAGGTGGTCCGCCAATTCCAACAGGTGATGCAGGCGCCACCGCCCTGGTTGCAAAAAGTACTGGGAGTGGCGGCGGAAAACCGCCTCAAGAACTACCGTGCCGAAACGGTGGAAACCTGAATCATGAGCAAAAAGGTCGCCCCCTACGAGGCGTCGGCAGCCTTGATCGCCAACGCCATCGGCACGGCCAAAGTGCTGGGAGAGAACCCGCGCATCACCCGATTGGTGGTGAGCAGCATCGGCCGCTTTGCCGCCGAGCTGGATGGGGCCGGTCAGGCGACATCCGCGGCCGGACCGGGACGGGCCTTGCTGCAATACGCGCTCACCCGCATCAGCGCCGCCGATGCGCCGCTGGTCCCGGAACTCCACAACGGTCTCAACAAGCTGCTGACACGGGAAAGCACACCGCTCCCCAAGACGGATTTTGCGGAAATTGCCCCATCATGAGTGACCTGCTGCCCGGGCAATGCCGTTTCTTCCTAACCTACAGCGGCGTTACCCTTCCCCTGAAGCTGGTCACCCCACTGGACAACGTGGCCCACCGCAATACTTTCTATCGAGGCTTCTTCGATGCCCAAGAGCAACTGACCGGGTGCCAGAAAGTCGTTTACGGTGAAGTGGAAACCCAGCACATCTATGCCTATCAAGCCAACGGCATACTTCAGGACGCTGAAATCACCGATGCCGACGGCGAGGTGACGATCCTCAGCTTTGACGAAACGGGGAAGCCGCTTTAGACGGCCAAGCCCAAGGTCGCCACCGCGATCACCACAATTCCCAACACCAGGTTCACCAGCACCCTCGTCCGGATCCGCCCTTGTGCGGCAGCAGCGGCGGATATATCACCGGCTGCCATGGCGTTGCGGAAGGCCTTGTAGGGCCCCATCAGGATGGAGGCGAAAACCGCCGTCATCACCAGCCCCAGCCCCATCATGACGTGCCAGGACGGGGGCACTTGCACGGAACCGCCCCGGAAAAACATGCCGAAACCACTGGCAAGGATCAATGCCAATGAAATTTCCACCCAACGAAAGAAGCGCAAAAACACGGCCTGCCACAAGGTCAAGCGTAGCGATGGATCAAGGGTGGCCATCGCTGCCGGCCGCAGACAGACATGGACGAAAAACATCCCACCCACCCACACGGTGGCGCCGAACAGATGAAGGAACAACAGCAGGGCATGCGTTTTCATGGCGTGGGTTTTAACCATCGAATGGCGGAAGCGGTATGGTAGCGCGTTCCCCCTGTGCCCCATCACTCCTGGGAAAACGAAAGGTGACCGACAGCCAATACCTGCGTTTTAAACGGGCTCTTGCCGTGACATAAATCCTACTTTCAAGGACATATTCAGCATATATTTACGCCGTTGCGTTCCTGCCCTCTCCGCCATGTCCTTTGACTACACCACCCTGCTGACCTCAGACGACCTGATAGAAACCGTCAAGGCCGGCAGCGTGATTTTTGAAATGGGACAACCGGGGCACGTGATGTACATCGTCAAATCAGGACAAGCGGAAGTCCGGGTCGGTGACAGGGTGTTTTCCACCATCGGCCCTGGCGGCACCTTGGGCGAAATGGCCCTTTTGGACGATACGGCTCGCAGTGCCAGCGCCCTTGCCGTGAGTGATTGCGAAATCGTACCGGTGGACAAGGATCGGCTGCTGACCATGGTCAGGCAGCAACCCTTGATGGCATTGGAAATGACCCGGTCCATGGTGGGACGCCTGCGTTCCATGAACCATCAAGCCCAGTACGACCTGCTTACCCAATTACCCAACCGTACTCTGTTCCGGGAACAGTGCCAGAACGCCTTGCTGCGGGCCGCTCGCCAAGGCAAGTCGGTGGGGCTGCTGCACCTGGATCTGGATCACTTCGAAAATATCAATGTTTCCCTCGGCTATGCCGCTGCTGACCGATTGCTCACCCAGGTAGCCAATCGCCTGCAACTGGTGGTCCGCTCCCACGACGTCCTGGCCCGTCTCGGCGCCGACGAATTCGCCATGCTGGTGGACGTGGTGCGTGACGAGGCGGAACTGGCCGAGTGCGCCGAGCGTCTGCTGGGCACCTTGATAGAACCCTTCGACATCGAAGGCACGCCCATCTATCTGAGTGCGAGCATCGGCATCACCTGGCATCCGGGAGAAGGCAACCAGGTGGAGATCCTGCTCAAGAACGCGGATACCGCCATGCATGCGGCGAAAAAAGCCGGGCGCAACCAATACGCCTTCTTCTCCTCCGCCCTCAATACTCGCGCCATCGAGTTCATTACGATCAAAAGCGCCCTGCGCGAAGCCATCGACAAACATCAGTTGAGCCTCCATTACCAGCCGCGGGTGGACCTGAGCAACGGCAAAATCATCAGCGTGGAAGCCCTGATGCGCTGGAACCACCCTGAGATGGGCTTCATTTCCCCGGGACGATTCATTCCCATCGCCGAGGAAACCGGCCTTATCGACTCCC
>RXJP01000154.1:12949-35829 GCA_003963315.1 Rhodocyclaceae bacterium
CCTGCGCGAAGGCTGTCGGCAACAAAAACTTTGGATCGACGCAGGCATCGCGCCGGAACACATGGCGGTGAACCTGTCCGCCCGACAGATGGTGGACGACCATCTGGTCGCTAAGGTACGCACCATCCTCAAGGAAACAGGATTGCCTCCCCACTACCTGGAACTGGAAGTGACGGAAAGCGCGCTGATGGAAGACCCCTTCGCGGTGGCGGCCAAACTGCAAGCTTTCCGCGCCCTCGGTATCGCCATCGCCCTGGACGACTTCGGCACCGGCTACTCATCCCTGTCCTATCTCAAGCACTTCCCCCTGGATTGCATGAAGATCGACCAATCCTTCGTCCGCGGCATTCCCGGAGACAGGAACGATGTGGCCATTACCCGCACCATCGTCGCCCTGGCGCGCAACCTGGGGCTGAAAACCGTGGTGGAAGGCATTGAAACGGAAGAACAGCTCGCCTTCGCCAAGGCCGAGGGTTGCGACGAGTTCCAGGGCTACCTGTTCAGCAAGCCCCTGCCGGCGGACCAAGTGGAAGCATTGCTGCGAAAATAACATCAGGCGCGGACGCCTCCGCGCACCTTCGCAGGCATGCTCGCTCAATGACGGAAGACCGATTCCCGCTTCAAGCGGACCTCTGGACCCTCTGGGTAGACGGCACCGCCCTACCCAACCCCGGGAAAATAGGTGTCGGCTATGTGCTGCGTGCGCCCGATGGCCACGCAAGCAGCCAGTCCATTCCGCTCGGCCGTAACGGCTGCAACAACGAAGCTGAGATGTATGCCCTCTGCCACGGTCTGGAGGCCGCCCAAGAAGCCGGGGCACGGCGCTTGACCGTCATCAGCGACAGCGATTTCGTCGTACGCCATGGTCGCGGGGAAATGCAAACGCGGGTACTGCGTCTGCAATCGTTGCTGCGGGCGGCTGGGAAGCTCATGGCAGGTTTCGAATCCGTCACCCTGCAATGGGTACCGCGCCACCGCAACCAGGAAGCGGACCTGTTGGCCCGTAGCGCCCTGGGATTGCCGGCAAAACCGGTGCCGCAGCCAAAGCGGCGCCCCGGAAAACGCTTCAGAAATAAATAATTTCAAACTTTCCTAAGTCTTTTCGGCCTTTGGGACGTTAACACTTACATTAAGGTACGGATGTTTATACCCGCCACAGCCGGAGACGACCATGCCCACAAACACGAAAAGCACCCCGCAATCCCTGCCCATCACGCCTGTAGAGGCCTGGATGTCAGGATTCGATTACGCCTTTGGTTTTCAGATAGAACTGTTTCTCGGCCTGTTCGGACTGCGCGCCAAGAAAAAAGACTGAGCGCCTTTGCTGGCCAGCATTGAGGAGTGCCTTCACTCCTCGATCGCTGAATTCCCAGCGTCGGCGTTAGCTGCTTTTGCATGCGCAAGCATGGCGGCGCGACTGACCGGGGTTTCCAGGCTGACGCGGCCCAGAATGCCGCCCCGATAATCGGTCAGCAGGATGATGGAGGCCTTTTCCATATCCAGTTCGCCAGCATGCCGGCCCTTGAGCAGGCACCCCCGTTTGCGCGCCACGGCCTCTACCACGGCGACACCGTCCATGCCCGCCACGGAAAACCCGTAACGCGCCGAGAGCATCTGCGGGTATTCGGCCAGCAGCAGGTTGGCGAGAAAGATCCCCACTTCGTCCTCCACCACGGCGTTAACACCGATGGCATGGCTGGCGGCCAGCATGTAGCCGTCACTGTCATGGGCGATTTTTGGCCAGAGCATGCCCGGCGTATCCGTGATGGAATGGCGCGGGCTGATATCCAGGCTTTGCTGGCTCTTGGTCACCGCCGGTTCATCACCCACCGCCGCCACCTTGCGTTTGAGCAGGGCATTCATGATGGTGGACTTGCCCACATTGGGGATGCCCATGATCATCATGCGCAGGGGCTTGAGATTGTCGTTACGGTGGGGAGCCAGGGTCTGGCACTGGTTGATGATCTTATTAACCTCGCCGGGTTTCTTGCTGGAGATGGCGATGGCTTTCACACCGGGCTGACCGTTGTAGTAGGTCAACCATTGCTTGGTCACCTCGGGATCGGCCAGATCGGCCTTGTTCAGCACCTTGAGGCAGGGGCGTTGGCGATGCAGGCGCAGCTCCTTGATCATGGGATTGCTGCTGGCCTCGGGCAGGCGCGCGTCCACCACCTCGATCACCACGTCGACGCGGGCCATGGTCTCGGCGGCCTTTTTGCGCGCCGAGGTCATATGCCCGGGGAACCATTGAATTGCCATTATTCGCTTTCGCTGTCGTTGTCGCTTTGTGCCGCGACCACCAGGATACGGGTATCGAAACATTCGACCACCTGTCCCGGACGGATTTTCGCCGTTTTCCTGCTTTCCGGCTTGCCGTCCACCCGCACTTCGCCGCAGGCCACCAGGTGCTTGCCCTGTCCGCCGCTCCCCGCCAGGCCTACCAGCTTGAGCAAATTGTTCACTTCGATGTATTCGTCCCGGAGCGGAAACTCAATCTGCGCCATGAGCATCGGTCCTCGGGGTAAAGAAGCGGGTATTCATTTCCGCCAAGCCGAGGGCATCGAGCAAGGCATTGAGCCTTTCGGCGGGTTTACGTCGGGGCAGGTTCTTGTAGCTGGCGATGATGAGCTCGTTCTTCATGGAGTGTTCCCACCCCACCAGCTCGGTGACATTGAGTTGGTAGCCATGGGCCTCCAGTTGCAGGCAGCGCAGCACATTGGTGATGTGGCTGCCGAATTCCCGGGTGTGGATGGGATGGCGCCAGATTTCCGCCAAGGGATTGGCCAGGGCCTTGCCCTTGTGCTTGCGCAGCACGGCAGCCACTTCGGCCTGGCAACAGGGCACCAACACGATGTGGCGCGCCTGCTTTTCCAGGGCGAAGCGGATGGCGTCGTCGGTGGCGGTATCGCAGGCATGGAGCGCGGTCACCACGTCCACCCGGTTCGGCAGCCGGTCCGAGGTAATGGAATCCGCCACGGACAGGTTGAGGAACTCCATGCCGCCAAAGCCCAGCCGCTGCGCCAGGGCCTGGGATCGCGCTACCAGCTCGTCGCGGGTTTCAATGCCGTAGATGCGGAAATCCATCCCCGCCTGTTGTTTGAAGAACAGGTCGTAAAGGATGAATCCCAGGTAGGACTTGCCCGCTCCATGGTCCACCAGGGTGACGCGCCCGTTCGCCTCGCCCACATCCTTGAGTAAGGGCTCAATGAATTGGAACAGGTGATACACCTGCTTGAGCTTGCGCCGGCTGTCCTGGTTGAGTTTGCCGTCCCGGGTCAGGATGTGGAGTTCCTTGAGCAGCTCCACCGACTGTTCCGGTCGGATATCGTATTTCTCAGTCATGAATGTTCCGGTAGAAGCCTATCAGCGGGCGGCAAGGAAAGCGCGTACCGCAGCTTCATCGAGGAAGTAATGGCATAGCTCTTGGTCCTCCGCCACCAGCACGGGCACCAGTTCGTCGTATTTGGCTTCCAGGGCGGGGTCGGCATCCACGTCCACCACCGCTACCGTGAACGAGAACTCGCTGCGCAGGGTTTCCAGCGCAGCGAGCATATCGTCGCAAAGATGGCAGTAGGTGCGACTGTAGAGGGTCAGCTGCTTTTGCTTACTTGTCACCCGCCGCATTTCCTTGTTTGTCGGCCAGCCCCTTGATGGTGACGAAGGTTTGGTTGTCGCCGCGACGGACCAGTAGCGTAATCGAAGCAGTCTTATCCAATTTGGCCAGCAGCCCGTTGAACTGGTCCACCGCCTTGATCTCGGTCTGCACGCCCTTGTCGATCAAGGCCAGGATCACATCCCCCGGGCGCAGGTCGGCGCGGCTGTTGCGAACATCGTCCACCAACACGCCATTGCTGATGCCCAACTGTTTCTTCTGCTCGGCGCTGGGATCGGACAGCATCAGTCCGAGACGATTCACCGCCGGCTCGGCTTTCTTCGCCGGACGCTTGCCGCCCCGGCTGGCCTTGTCGTCATCGGGCATCTCGGCCACGGTCACGGTCAATTCCTTGGCCGCACCCTTGCGCCAGACCTGGAGGACGGATTTGCTGCCGGGCCGCGTCATGGCGACGATGCGGGGCAGGTCACTGGATTGGGCCACAACCTTGCCATCGAACTTGAGGATGATGTCGCCCTCCTCCACCCCGGCCTTGTCGGCGGGGCCGCCCTTTTCCACCTTGGCCACCAGGGCGCCCTGGGGCTTGCCGATGCCGAAGGATTCGGCAAGTTCCTTGGTGACCTCCTGGATCACGACACCGATGCGGCCGCGGCTCACCTTGCCGCTGGCCTGGAGTTGGGCCTTCACTTCCATGGCAATATCGATGGGAATGGCGAAGGACAGCCCCATATAACCGCCGGAGCGGGAGTAGATCTGGGAATTGATACCCACCACCTCGCCCCGCATATTGAACAGCGGACCGCCCGAATTGCCCGGGTTCACCGCCGCATCGGTCTGAATGAAGGGAACGTAATTTTCCTGGGGCAGGGAGCGGCCTTTGGCGCTGACGATGCCCGCCGTCACGGTGTTGTCCAGGCCGAAGGGGGAACCGATGGCCACCACCCACTCGCCGACTTTCAGCTTGGACGGGTCGCCCAGCTTGGCCACGGGCAGACCGCCCGCATCGATCTTGATCAAAGCCACGTCGGTACGGCGATCCGCGCCCAGGACCTTGGCCTTGAATTCCCGCTTGTCGGTGAGTTTGACCACCACTTCGTCAGCATCGGCCACCACGTGGGTATTGGTGAGGATGTAGCCATCAGCGCTGATGATGAAGCCGGAACCCAGACCCTTGTTTTCGAACTCCCGGGGTGACTCAGGCATCCCTTGCCCGCCACGGGGCATACCGAAACGACGGAAGAACTCGAACATCGGATCATCTTCGTCGAAGGGGTTCTGTGCATTGGCACGCCCGGCCTTCACCACCTGGGTGGTACTGATGTTCACCACTGCGGCGCCCTGCTTTTCTACCAGGTCAGTGAAATCGGGCAGATCCCTTCCCTGGGCAGAGGAAGAGGCGGACACGGAAACGACCAGCACGGTCCACAGCAACACGAAGAAACGCTTCATCATGGGCGAAGATCCTTATGCGAATGAATTATTTTTCGGGGCGTAACAACAAAGCCTGCCCGCTTGGCTGGCCGGCTTTGCGCCGGGTAAGACGAAGCAGGACGAAACCCGTCACCAAACCTACAGCCGCTCCTGCCAGGGCGGCCATGTCCGAGCCGATGACGGCAGTAGCCATTCCGGCACCCACCAGCATCAGCCCGCCGGGAACGCCGTAGGCCCAAGCCACGGCCTTGAGTATGGAGCCGGGTGGAACAGCCACCAGCACTTCCTCCCCGGGTTTGGCGCCTATCGTATTGGCCAGGCGGTAGTTGCTGACACAGGCTGCGCCAGTGGCGAGGTTGGTGCCACCGCAGCCCCCCGGTTCGTGGCAACGACCGCAACCGCTGCTGCGGACCACATCCACCACGGCCATATCACCCTCAACCCGGCTTACGGTACCACGCACGACGTTGCCGGCCGGGAGTGCTGTCAATCCGGCATTCATTTCTGCTTGGCCTCGATGCCGTCGGCCAATCGCTTCAGGGTGTTCAACGGTACATCCCCCATGGCGGTGAGCAGGAAATCACCGATATTGCGGCGATAGACATTCACGGCGCCCATGACGAAGGCTCCGGCCTCGCTACGTGCCTTGCCCGCCGTGGGTGGTTCGATGAAGACGGAAATCGCGGCCAGGCCGTCGGTAAACACCATGTGGGTGGTCTCCGGGCCATCGGGACGGGTCACGCGCTTCATACCGGACACTTGGCGGAATCCCGGCAGAGGCGTACGCAATTGCCAGGGCAGGCTGTCGAAACTGGCTTCGGTGGTCTTGACGTTATGGACCCGCCAGTCGGCGCCATTTGTTTTCAAATGGCCCTTGAGGCTTTCCCTGTCGATGGGGCCGCCGATCTTGAGTTCGGTAAAGGCAAAGCTTTCCCGGGTCTCTCCCTTGGCGTTGAGCACCACCGCCTTGAGCAGGAGCCCGGTATTGTTCTCGATCCAGAACTGCCGTCCATAACGCAAGTCATCCCGGGGCTCCACCACTACCTGCTGGGCCTCGTAGCCGGCCATGCGGGCGGGGGTACCCTTGCGGAACTGGTAGTAGTCGGTGAGACTGCCAAGTCCTTCCGGCAGCAGGGCCGGGAAGCTGCGCTGGCTGCTGCGTTTTTCCACCACCACCAGACGGTTTTCCGAGAGGTAGCATTTGGTTTCGTCGTTCTCCCGCAGCATCTCCCGCGGGCTGCCGTCCAGCACTTCAATGCGTTCCAATTCCTTGCCGCCGTCGTTGAGATGCACGATGCGGGAGGTTTCCGAACCGGAACCGTTGCTGTAAACAAAAACGCCGCTATAGGAAAGCTTGACCGCAGATCCGGCCACCCTTTGCAACCATTGGAAGGCATCCGCCGGAGCCGCCATCTGCGGCGCCATTCCATTGTTTTCCGCCTGAACGGGACAAGCGCAAAGGGAAGCCAACAATGCCAGCCCCACCTTGCCTTGGCGGCGGGCTTTCCCCATCCATCGTGCCGTCATTTGGCTGCGCTCTCTTCCATCAATGACACCGTACGAATCTGCTGGGAACCGGCCCCCAGGTACGTTCCCATACTCTGCGCCTGGTGGGCGATCAGGTATTCCTGCATCTCGGCGGCCGCCAGTTGCTTGGGCGCCTTGGCTTGCTCCACCGCCTGGCTGCGCTGCGCCAGGGCAACACTGCCGGCATCGGCTGCGCGCTGCTGCGGCGTCAGCACGACAGCGGCCACTATCATGACACCGGCTACCGAAGCCGCCAGAGCAAAGGCCGGGCGTTTCCATCCGGACAATGCCGACCGGCGGGGCGCCAGCACAACCGGCTCGTCCTCCAGTGCCGCCATGATTCTGCTGGCGAGATTGGTTCCGCCCAAGGCCCCTTCCTTGCGCAACACGGCGCCGATCACGGTGTAGGCATGGGCATCTTCACTCAGGCGGTGACGGGCATGGGCATCGTGTCGTCGCAGGGAAGCGCACAGGGACTCCAGTCCGTCCTGTTCCAGTTCGCCATCAAGCAATGCAGAGAGTCGAGAGTTCATGCTTGCCACCTTTGTGTATGCATCGTCATATCCAACCGCCTACCAGCGTTTGTCCGGTGCCGTATCCAGCAAGGGACGCAATTCCTTGGCGATGGCATCCCGGGCGCGGAATATCCTCGACCGCACCGTCCCGATGGGACACTCCATCACGCCGGAAATTTCCTCATAGGACATGCCATCGATTTCCCTCAGGGTGATGGCGGTCCTCAATTCCTCCGGCAAGGCCTCCATGGCCCGATTCACAGTTTCCGCGATCTGTTTCGACATCAGCACCCGTTCCGGCGTATCCGAGTCGCGCAACAGATCTGCTTCTTCAAATCCCTCGGCCTCCTCGTTATCGGCGGAAGCCAATGCCGTCGCGCGCCTTCCTTGCGACGACAACCAGTTCTTGGCGGTATTCACGCCGATACGATAAAGCCAAGTATAGAAAGCGCTATCCCCACGGAAATTGGGCAAGGCACGATAAGCCTTGATGAACGCTTCCTGCACCACATCCTCTGCCTCGGCAGAATCCCTCACCAGGCGTGACACCAACCTCAGCAATTTGCGCTGATACTTTCCCACAAGCAGACCGAAGGCCTGTTTGTCGCCAGACTGCACGCGCTCGACCAGCAACTGGTCTGCGTCGCGTTCTCCCATGGGTGAGTCCCTGTTGTTGTGGCCTGCCGTTCGCATTGACGAACTGCTCCGGAGAAACCTCGCCGAAGCTGGCCGCACGAAGACCAGCAGTATAGCGGAAGGGTCCAGTTGAACCGGCGCTCCCCCAGCTCACCGGAAACGGTCGTCGCCTGACGCCAATGCCCTAAAGACCAGGCTTTGCGGGATTAGTTCCAAGCCTGGGCGACATCGCCGGGTGGTATATTCCCAACCCACCATGAAGCACCCGAACACATACGAATTCGATGTCCTGATCCTTGGCAGCGGCCTCGCGGGACAATCCTTGGCACTGCGACTGGCCGACAGCCAGCGAGTCGCCATGGTCACCAAGCGGGGGCTTGAAGTCTCGGCATCCGCCTGGGCCCAGGGCGGCATTGCCGCCGTGCTGGACCAGGTGATGGACTCCGTGGATGCCCATATGGCCGACACCTTCACCGCCGGCGCCGGGCTCTGCGACCCCGTCGCCACCCGATTTGTGGTGGAACACAGCAGCGGTGCAGTGCAATGGCTGATTGACCAGGGCGTTCCCTTCACCCGGGACGATACCGCCTTCGGTTTCCACTTGACCCGCGAAGGCGGCCACAGCCAGCGCCGCATTATCCACGCCACCGACGCCACCGGCGCAGCGGTACAGCGGACGCTGACCGAGAAGGTGCGCCAGCACCCGAACATCACCGTGCTGGAACAGCATATCGCGGTGGACCTGATCACCGGCAACAAACTAGGCCTGACCCACAACCGCTGCTGGGGAGCCTATGTGCTGGATATAGAACGGGACGAGGTGATGACCATCGGCGCCCGCCACACGGTGCTAGCCACGGGCGGCGCCGGTAAGGCCTACCTCTACACCACCAATCCCGACACCTCCACCGGCGACGGCGTCGCCATGGCCTGGCGGGCGGGCTGCCGGGTGGCGAATCTGGAATTCGTCCAGTTCCACCCCACCTGCCTCTATCACCCCAAGGCCAAGTCCTTCCTGATTTCCGAGGCCATCCGCGGCGAGGGTGCCTTGCTGCGCCTGCCCGACGGCACCCGCTTCATGCCCGACCATGATCCCCGGGCGGAGCTCGCTACCCGGGACATCGTGGCCCGGGCCATCGACTTTGAAATGAAGCGCCACGGCGTGGACTGCGTCTATCTGGACATCACCCACAAACCGGAAGCCTTCCTCAAGGAGCACTTCCCCAACATCCACGCCCACTGCCTGGAACTGGGCATAGACATCAGCAAGGACTGGATTCCCGTGGTGCCCGCCGCCCATTTCACCTGCGGCGGCGTGGTCACCGACCTCAACGCCCGCACCGATGTGGAAGGCCTCTACGCCATCGGAGAAACCGCCAATACCGGACTGCACGGCGCCAACCGGCTGGCCAGCAACTCCCTGCTGGAATGCCTGGTGTTCGCCGAATCCGCGGCAAAAAAGATCGCCGCAGAATCGATCACCGACATCCCGACCTTGCCGGCCTGGGACGAAAGCCGGGTCACCGATGCCGACGAGGAAGTAGTCATCTCCCACAACTGGGACGAGCTGCGCCGCTTCATGTGGGACTACGTGGGCATCGTGCGGACCAACAAGCGCCTGGAGCGGGCATTGCACCGCATCCATCTGCTGGAACGGGAAATTGACGAGTACTACGCCAACTTCCGCGTCAGCAACGACCTGATCGAATTGCGCAACTTGGTACTCAGCGCCCACCTGATCATCCGCTGCGCGCAACAGCGGAAGGAAAGCCGTGGCCTGCACTACAGCCGGGACTATCCGGATTTGCTACCCAAGGCCAAGGACACGGTGCTTCAGCCCTAGCTCAGGGCTCCGTCTTTGGTCTTTTCAGGCTTGGACCGCGCTTCCACCGACCACAACAACCAGCGACGCAAGCGACGGTGGTCCATCGCCGCCAAGGCGTCCTTGGGCAGGACAAGGCTGCGCACACGGCCGCCCTCCTCTTCCTTGAGCAACAGCACGATCATGCCGGGCAACACCAAGGTATGTGGATGAACCAAAGTATTGACCAGTGCGCCCTCGGCTGTTTCGCCTCTCACCTGACCAACCTCCGCTAGATGAAGGAAACGCCAATCCGGTCGGCGGATGTGCCGTATCGAGCGGAGACAGGAAAGCAGCAACAAAAACGCCACCATCGCCTTGCCCCAGGGTGACAAGGCCAAGGGCCACAGGCAAGCCAAGGCAAAACCGTGGGCGACAAACAAAAAGGCCGTCAGCGATGCCGACGGCCTGATGGCAAGGGACAAGGGCGCTTGCGGGCCCACGGTGATCACACTTTCTTGAACACCAGGGTCCCGTTGGTGCCGCCGAACCCGAAGTTGTTCTTCACGGCCACATTGATGACCATTTGCCGGGCGGTATTGGCGCAGTAGTCCAGATCGCACTCCGGATCCTGCTCGAAGATGTTGATGGTGGGCGGGGAAACCTGGTTATGCACCGCCAGCACCGTCAGCGCCGACTCAAGACCGCCTGCACCGCCCAGAAGGTGACCGGTCATGGACTTGGTGGAATTCACCACCAGCTTCTTGGCCGCATCGCCGAAAGCCAGCTTGACCGCCTCGGTTTCGTTCTTGTCGCCCAGGGGCGTTGAAGTTCCGTGGGCATTCAGATACTGCACCTCGTCGGGGTTCACGCCTGCGTTCTTGAGGGCGTTGACCATGCTGCGACGGGGGCCGTCGGTATCCGGCGCGGTCATGTGATACGCGTCGCCGCTCATGCCGAAACCGGCCAGCTCCGCATAGATCTTCGCACCGCGCTTCTTGGCGTGTTCGTATTCTTCCAGCACCAGAACGCCGGCGCCCTCGCCCATGACGAAACCATCGCGGCCCGTATCCCAGGGACGACTGGCCGTGGCCGGATCGTCATTGCGGGTAGACAGGGCCTTAGCAGAAGCGAAGCCGCCGATGGCCAAGGGCGTGATGGTGGACTCGGCGCCACCGCAGACCATCATGTCGGCATCGCCGTATTCGATCATGCGGAAACTGGTGCCGATGGCGTGCAGCCCCGTGGTGCAGGCAGTCACCACCGCCAGATTGGGCCCCTTGAGGCCCAACATGATGGACAGGTTGCCCGAGATCATGTTGATGATGGTGCCCGGGATGAAGAAGGGTGAAATCTTGCGGGGGCCGCCGGAGAGGAAATCGTTGTGGGTTTCCTCGATCATGGGCAGGCCGCCGATGCCGGAACCGATGTTGACACCGATACGGTCGGCATTGGCTTCCGTCACTTCGATGCCGCAATCCCTGAAAGCCTGGATGCCGGCCGCCATGCCGTAATGGATGAAGGTATCCATGCGGCGGGCTTCCTTGGGCGACAGGTAGGCGGAAACATCGAAGCCCTTCACCTCGCCGGCAATGCGCGCACTGATAGCGGACGCATCGAAGCGGGTGATAGCGCCGATGCCGCTCTTCCCGGCAACGATGTTTTCCCAGGTTTCGGGAACGGTATTACCGACGGGCGAAATAATGCCTAGGCCGGTCACGACGACTCTACGACGCGTCAAGGGCGGACTCCTGATGAATCGGGGGTGATCGCAGTTCCACCATTGTGAAACTGCGCGGGGACATTACTTCTTGACGTTCTTGTTGACGTAGTCGATGGCTTGCTGAACGTTGGTGATCTTTTCAGCTTCTTCATCGGGAATTTCGCACTCGAATTCTTCTTCGAGGGCCATCACCAGTTCAACGGTATCCAGGGAGTCAGCGCCCAGGTCGTCCACGAAAGAGGACTCGTTCTTGATGTCGGCTTCGTTCACGCCAAGCTGTTCGGCGACGATCTTCTTAACGCGCTGTTCGACGTTTTCCATTTCTCAATCTCCTTCCCTGATTATCGGGTGTGGGTGTTAAAAACTTTGCTAGTTTATCAAAATCCCCTTGACTGCCGGATGACAGTTAAGAGGGGTTAAATCATGTACATCCCGCCGTTGACATGCAGCTCGGAACCGGTGATGTATCCGGCCTTGGGGCTGGCAAGGAAAGCCACGGCGGCGGCCACTTCGTCGGCCTGACCCAGTCGGCCGAGGGGAATCTTGCCCAGCAGGGCATCCTTCTGGGCGTCGGGCAGGGCTTTGGTCATGTCGGTATCGATGAACCCGGGGGCCACGCAATTGACGGTAATGTTGCGGCTGCCCAGTTCCTGGGCCAGGGCGCGGCTCATGCCGGCCACGCCGGCCTTGGCCGCTGCGTAGTTGGCCTGGCCGGCATTGCCGGCGGCGCCCACCACCGAGGTGATGTTGATGATGCGGCCGGAGCGGGCCTTCATCATGGCGCGCATGACCAGCTTGCTCATGCGATAGATGGATTTGAGGTTGGTATCCAGCACGGCATCCCACTCCTCGTCCTTCATGCGCATGGCGAGGTTGTCCTTGGTGATGCCGGCATTGTTCACCAGAATCGATACGGGCCCGAATTTCTGTTCGATCTCGCCCAGCAGCGCTTCGCTGGCCGCCTGGTCGGTAACGTTGAGCACAGCCCCCCACCCCTTGGCGCCGGCGGCATCCAGGTATTTCTGGATATCCGACGCACCGGCCTCGGAAGTGGCGGTACCCACCACAGTGGCGCCTTCGGCCGCCAGGGCCAGGGCGATTGCACGACCGATGCCGCGGGAGGCGCCGGTGACCAGTGCAACTTGCCCGCTCAACACGGTATTGAGATCGCTCATATCCCCTCCTTATCCCTTGACGGCGGCGATGCCGGCTTCGAGGCCAGCCAGGTCCGCCATGGACAAGCCGACGATGCCGTCGGCGCAACGTTTCGCCACCCCCGACAGCACCTTGCCCGGACCGCATTCCAGCACCTGGGTCACCCCCGCGGCCTGCATAGCGCGCATGATTTCCACCCAGCGCACCGGACCTGCGGCCTGGCGGGCCAGCGCATCCTTGATCTGCGAGGGGTCGCTCACCACGGCCACGTCCACATTGTTCACCACGGCGATTTGCGGGGCGCTGAAAGTCAGCTCGGCCAAACGGGCCTGGAGCTTTTCTGCGGCGGGCTGCATCAGGGCACAATGGAAAGGCGCGGATACCGGCAGCATCACGGCGCGCTTGGCGCCTTTGGCCTTGCAGCCATCGGCAGCCCGCTGCACGGCGGCGGCATGGCCGGCAATCACCGTCTGCTCGGGGGCGTTGAAATTCACGGCTTCCACCACTTGGCCTTGCGCGGATTCCGCACATACAACCTTAATGGCTTCGGCCTCCAAACCGAGAATGGCCGCCATGGCGCCCTCTCCCGCAGGTACGGCTTCCTGCATGGCCTTGGCCCGTAGTTCCACCAGGGGCACCGCATCGGTCAGGGACAACACGCCGGCAGCCACCAAAGCGGAATACTCCCCCAGGCTATGGCCGGCCACCATGGCGGGCAGCGGACCACCCTTCTCCTGCCACAAGCGATAGACGGCAATGCCGGCGGTGAGCATCAAGGGTTGGGTGTTGACGGTTTGGTTGAGGGCTTCAGCCGGGCCTTCCGCGACCAATTGCCACAGGTCGCGGCCGAGGGCGGCGGAAGCTTCGTCAAAGGTGTTGCGCACCACAGCGCTGTCACCGTAGGCGTTCATCATGCCCAGGGACTGGGAACCCTGGCCGGGGAATACGAGGGCGAATGTCATTGAATGGCTTTCGACACTGAAAAATTAGAACTTGAGCAGGGCAGCGCCCCAGGTAAACCCGCCGCCGACACCTTCCAACAGCAGCGTATCGCCGGCCTTGATCTTGCCGGCGCGAACGGACTCGTCCAGGGCAAGGGGAATCGACGCAGCGGAGGTATTGCCGTGGCGGTCCACCGTCACGATGCACTTCTCCGCCGGCAGGCCCAGGCGCTTGCCAGTGGCTTGCATGATGCGCACATTGGCCTGGTGGGGGATCAGGTAATCCACGGCATCGATGGTGAGCCCGGCAGCGGCAAGCACTTCCTCGGCCACTTCGCTGAGCACACGCACGGCGAACTTGAACACGGCCTGGCCATCCATGCGCAGGAAGGGATCGCCGATAGCCTGCCCGCCGCAGACCTGACCAGGGACGGACAGGATGCCGTGATGGGAGCCATCGGCGTGGATGGCGGAAGACAGGATGCCGGGTTGCTCAGAAGCTTCCAGCACCACGGCACCGGCGCCGTCACCGAAGAGGACGCAAGTACCCCGATCCTTCCAATCGAGAATACGGGAGAACACTTCTGCCCCCACCACCAGGGCGCACTTGCTGCTGCCGGAGCGGATGAACTTGTCCGCCACCGTCAAGGCATAGGCAAAGCCGCTGCATACCGCCTGGAGATCGAAGGCAGGGGCACCGTTAGCGATGCCCAGCTTGGCTTGCAAGAGGGCCGCCGTGCTGGGAAAAATGTAATCGGGGGTCGACGTGGCGACGATGATCAGGTCCACGTCGTCCTTGCTGCGGCCCGCCGCTTCCAAGGCTTTCTTGCAAGCTTCGAAGGCCAGGTCGCTGGAGGTGACAGTAGCCGGAGCGATATGGCGGGCACGGATGCCGGTACGCTCGACAATCCATTCGTCATTGGACTCGAGCTGATGTCGCGCAATCAATTCGGCGTTGCTGACAGGCACACCGGGCAAGTAACTGCCGGTGCCGGTAATCTTGGCGTAGGTCATGCGGCTTGGGGGGAAGTTGCAGCGGGGTTCATGGCCGCCATGCGGCTGGCGATTTTTTCCGGTAGTTGATTGCGCGCGGCTTCCGCCGCCCGCTCCAGGGCATTGCAGAAGGCGAAGGCATCGGCAGCACCGTGGCTTTTGAAGACAATGCCGCGCAGGCCCAACAAACTGGCGCCGTTATAGGCGCGGTGGTCGAAGCGGCGCTTGAAAGCTTTCAGTACCGGCAAGGAGAGCAATGCGCACAGCTTGGTCAGCCAGTTGCGGGAGAACTCCTCGCGCAAACCGCCTGCGATCATGGTGGCCAAGCCTTCCGATGCCTTGAGCACCACGTTGCCGACAAAGCCATCGCACACCACGAGGTCGGTGGTGCCCTTATAGATATCGTTGCCTTCCACATTGCCGTGGAAATTGAGGCCGGATTCCCGCAGGAGTTCGGCGGCGCGCTTGACGGTATCGTTGCCCTTGATGTCTTCTTCGCCGATATTCAGCAGGCCGACGGTGGGGCGTTCAATGTGTTCCAGGGCAGAAACCAGCATGGAACCCATGATACCAAACTGCAAAAGATGCTCCGGCAGGCAATCCACATTGGCCCCCAGGTCCAGCACATAGGTGTGGCCCTTGACGGTAGGCAGGATGGAAGCAATGGCAGGTCGGTCGATGCCGGGCAGCGTCTTCAGCACAAAGCGCGAAACCGCCATCAGCGCCCCGGTGTTGCCGGCGGATACGGCGGCATCGGCCTCGCCATCCTTGACCAGATTGGCCATGACCCGCATGGAAGAATCTTTTTTATTACGCAGGGCCACCGCCACCGGGTCGTCCATGGCAACAACTTCACTGGCATGGTGGATGCGCAAGCGCTCGCCGAATTCGACCAGGGCGTTGCCGATCAAAGGACGCAGCTCATCCTCCCGCCCCACCAGAATGGCAGCGCAATCGGGATCCCGACGCAGGAACTCGAACGTAGCAGGCAGCGTGACCGACGGACCGTGGTCACCACCCATGCAATCCACCGCGAGGGTGATCGCCATCAGATGCTTTGAATGCTCAAGAAAAAGGCCGGATGCGCAGACCGCATCCGGCCATGGATTCTGAACGAATTACTCGCCCTTGGCCTTGATGACCTTCTTGCCGCGATACACGCCGGAGGGTGAGATGTGGTGGCGCAGATGCGCTTCACCCGTGGTGGCTTCCACGGCGAGGGGCGGGTTGGTCAGGAAGTCGTGGGAACGATGCATGCCACGCTTGGACGGGGATTTCTTATTCTGCTGGACGGCCATGTTATTACTCCTTGCTTCAAACTTTGTTTTTCAATTTCGCCAATACTGCGAAGGGCGAAGACTCCTGATCCTTACCCCTGGACGCCGGTGGTTCGCAGGATTCATGAGTGGGCGCGATGGGCAGCGCCAACAACACTTCTTCCTCGATCAACGGCAGCAGGGCCATATCCTGTTTGGCCTCGATGGCGTCGGCACTGTCGTCCTCCAACTCATCTTCCGGCCATTCCGCCCCAGGCGGCATCAGACGCAAGCGGCTAGCCACCCGCAACTGGTACTGCATCGGCTCCAGGCAGCGCTGACAACGCATCGTCAACTCCCCTTGGACCCAGAGACACAAGAAACTGTCTCCTTGTTCATCCCGTTCGCCGCGCAGCTCACACTGCAATAGTCCGGCGCTGCTCAGCAGGACATCGGCCAACCGTTCCATCGCCTGCACTGCCACATGGCCTGCCTTGAAACGGCTGTCCCGGGCGAAGTCCAGAGTGTTGAGAACGACTCCGGCCAAATCTTGTGTGGGCTGGTCTGACATAAAGGGCGCGAATGCTATCATGCCGCCCCCCTTCCGTCAAAGCGGATTTCACTGAAACTATCCAGTCAAAACAAAAAGATGCCGACCGAACGCTCCGCTTTCCGCCTGATCCTGGCCTCGACTTCGGTTTTCCGCAAGGAATTGCTGGCTCGCCTGCAAATTCCCTTCGAAACCGCCGCCCCGGCCGCGGATGAAAGCCCCTTGGCCGGCGAAAGCCCCGCGGATACCGCGGAAAGACTGTCCATCGCCAAGGCCCAGGCCGTTGCCGACCGCTTCCCCGGTGCGCTGATCATCGGCTCCGATCAGGTGGCTTACCTGGATCACCACGAACAACAGCGCTTCGGCAAACCCGGAACCCGGGAGAATGCCATCAAGCAATTGCGGGCAATGAGTGGAAAAACGGTGATTTTCCATACCGGCTTGTGTCTCTACAACGCCGCCACGGGCCGAAGCCATGTGCGGGGTATTCCCACCGAAGTCCGCTTTCGCGAGCTTTCCGACAACGAAATCAACCGCTACCTGGACAAGGAAGACGCCCTCAATTGCGCCGGCAGCGCCAAATCCGAAGGCCTGGGCATCGCCCTGTTGGAGCACATGCGGGGAGACGACCCCAATGCCCTGGTGGGACTGCCCTTGATCGCCCTCTGCGAAATGCTGCGGGCAGAGGGCGTGGACCTGCCCTGAACCGCCGCCGACCATGAGCGCAACCCTCTACCTGATTCCGGTGGCCCTGGGGGATGTCCCTTGGTCCTTGTTCCTGCCAGCAGCAACGCGGGAGATTGCCGTGAGCTTGCGCCATTTCGTGGTGGAAAACGCCAAGACCGCCCGGGCCGAACTCAAACGCCTGGACCATCCCGTGCCGCTACGGGAACTGTCCATCGAGCAATTGCCGGAAAAACTCGGCCAGACAGACATCGACCGACTGCTGGCGCCGCTCCAATCAGGCCATAGCCTCGGCATCATGTCCGAAGCGGGTTGTCCGGGAGTGGCCGACCCAGGGGCCCTGCTGGTACGCAGGGCCCACGAATTGGGCATCCAGGTCAAACCCCTGGTGGGCCCCTCCTCCCTCCTGCTATCCCTGATGGCCTCCGGCCTCGATGGCCAGCAGTTCGCATTCCACGGCTATCTTCCGGCCCGGGAACCGGAGCGCAGCCAAAAAATATCAGCCCTGGAAAAAGAGTCCCATCGCCTGGGCCAAACCCAGCTCTTCATCGAGACCCCCTATCGCAATAACGCCCTGTTCCAGGCGCTGCTGACGGCCTGCCAGGGCGGCACCCGGCTCTGCGTCGCCACGGACTTGACCCTACCCGGGGAGTCGGTGGTCACCCGCACCGTAGCCCAGTGGCGCAAAATCCCTGCGCCCGCGCTGGAAAAGCGTCCTACCGTCTTCTTGATCCTGGCCTAAGCCGGGTAAGGAGCTTCAATGCAGGGAGAAGCGGGAAGAGGCGCTCATCAGCCCTTGTAAAAAACTAGTGCCCATATTGGCGCCGAATTTCTGGGCGAACTTCTCCGCAAAATTGGGCTTCACCGTGTAGTCGCGAATTTCCTCGGCCTTGACCACGTCTCGGGCCACTGATTCCACCGTTCCGTAGCCATCCGTCAGCCCCAATTCGATACTCTTGGCGCCCGACCAGACCAAGCCTGAGAACAGTTCGGGAGTCTCCTTCAAGCGCTTACCGCGGCCCTGTTTGACCACGGTAATGAATTGCTGGTGGATTTCCGCCAGCATGGCCTGGGCATATTTCTTCTGCTCCGCATTCTGGGGCGAAAAGGGATCGAGGAAGGCCTTGTTCTCCCCGGCCGTGAGCAGGCGACGCTCAACCCCCAGCTTATCCATGGTGCCTGTAAAGCCGAAACCGTCCATCAGCACGCCGATGGACCCCACCAGACTGGCCTTGTCCACAAAAATCTTGTCCGCCGCCACCGCCACGTAATAGCCGCCGGAAGCGCAGATGTCCTCCACCACGACATAGAGCGGAATTTGCGGATACTTTTCCCGCAAACGGTGGATTTCATCATTGATCATGCCCGACTGCACCGGGCTACCCCCCGGACTGTTGATGAGCAACACCACGCCGGCGGTGCCCTTGTCCTCAAAGGCCGATTGCAATGCGCCGAGGATGTTTTCCGCGCTCGCGTCGGACTTGGGCGCGATCACGCCATCCAGTTGTACCAAGGCCGTATGGCGGGCGCCATCCGCCAGTTTTTCAGACCCGCCGCCCCATTCGAACACCGCGCCAAGAATGACAGCCAAATAGGCAAACCCCATCAGCTTGAAGAATATGCCCCAGCGGCGGCGGCGGCGCTGCTCAACCAACCCATCCAGGGCAAGTTTTTCAAGCACCTTCCGCTCCCAGTTGGGATCGGAAGAAAGATTGGGGTCGGACATTTTCAGCTTTCTTTTTCGATGAGATACACATGACCGTCGTGCTCAGTCACGGGCAGGCTGGTCAGGCCTTTGCGATTGCACTTACCGCCAAGACAAGCCCCGTTTTCCGGGGCATAGAGCGCGCCATGGGTGGCGCAGATCAAGTATAGCCCGCTGAAATCGAAGAACTTGCCTTCCTGCCAGTCGATCTCCACGGGAACGTGGCCGCAACGATTCAAGTAGCCATACACCCGGCCACGGAAACGCACCACAAAGGCGGGTTCATCCCGTCCGCCATAACTGACACGAAAGCGCACCCCGTCGCCGCCATCGACCAAGGCAGCGCTGTCGCAGATCAGGCGTTCCGCTTCAGCCATGTCGCCAACTCCTCCACGGAATCCACGCAGTGCAGGGGCGCCAAGGCCTCCAGACCGGCACGGGGATGGGCGCCATAACTCACGGCAACCGCCTCGACGCGGGCGTTATGGGCCATCTGCACATCGTGGCTGGTATCGCCGATCATCAAGGTGGCTTCCGGCGCGATGCCGAATTCGTCCATCAGTTCCTCCAGCATCTGCGGATGGGGCTTGGAAAAACACTCGTCTGCACAGCGGCTGGCATGGAAGCGAGGCCCCAGGCCGCTCACCGCCAAGGCCCGATCCAGGCCCAAACGGCTCTTGCCGGTGGCCACCGCCAAGATGTGGCCCGCTGCCAGCAAGGCCTCCAACATAGCCTCCACCCCGTTGAACAACGTCAGTGCCTGATCCTGGGCCAGATAATGATGGCGATAACGGATGGACAACTCCCCGTAGCGTTCGCTAGGCAGGTTGGGCAACGCATGGCGTAGGGCGTCTTCCAGACCAAGGCCGATGATGTGCCGCGCCCGTTCATCGGAAGGCGGTTCCAGGCCAAGGTCGCGGGCGGCAGCCTGCACCGAGCCGGCGATGGCCGCCGCCGAATCCATCAAGGTACCGTCCCAATCGAAGACGATCAGTTCATGACGCCTGGCCATAATCCCGTTTTTCCTGTCTATCCAATTGGGCCAAAAAGGCCGCCAGCTCCTGGGGCAGGGGCGCCTCAAGACTGACCGGCTCCCCGCTCAGGGGATGGTTGAAAGCCAGCTTGGCCGCATGCAGGAACATGCGTTTCAAACCCGCCTTTTGCAAGTCCTTGTTCAAGGCGAAATCGCCATATTTGTCGTCCCCCGCCAGGGGAAAGCCAAGATGTGTCAGGTGAACGCGAATCTGATGGGTGCGGCCGGTTTTCAGCTCCACCTCCACCAGGCTGAAGTTCTCCCAGCGGGCCACCAGGCGCACGATGGAATGGGCCTCCTTGCCCTCCGCCGACACGGATACCCGCCGCTCCCCTTCCGCCGTCAGATATTTATGCAAGGCCAGGCGCACATGCTGGGTTGGATTCATCCAGCGCCCTTTCACCAAGGCGTAGTAACGCTTGGAAATGCCCCCATCCCGGAACAGGTCGTGGAGCTTGGTCAGGGCCGAACGTTTTTTTGCCACCACCAGCAGGCCGGAGGTCTCGCGATCCAGGCGATGGGCCAGTTCCAGGAGCTTGGCCTGGGGCCGGGCCCGGCGCAATTGCTCGATCACCCCGAAACTCACGCCGCTGCCCCCATGGACGGCAGTGCCCGCGGGCTTGTCCAGCACAATCAGGGCATCGTCCTCATAGGCGATAGCGAATTCCCGGGCAGGTACTGCCGGGCCGGCGGCCTTTTCCGCCGTTCGGATGGGAGGGACACGGACGCTGTCGCCGATCTGCAAGCGGTAGTCCGCCCCGACGCGCCCTTTGTTAACCCGTACCTCGCCGCTGCGCAGGATGCGGTAGACGTGGCTCTTAGGCACCCCCTTGGCAACCCGCAGCAGAAAGTTGTCGATACGTTGCCCGGCCGACTCCTCCCCTACCTCAAGCAGGGTCGCCGATTCTTTGCTTAAACCATTCATATTGAAATACAATGGACTCCGGTTTGCCGTCCCGCGACGGCGTGCCCGATGGCCCGAAGCGGCATCGGTGGCGCGGTTCCCGGGGTGTTGTCAGCGTCCTTAAAGCCGTTTTACGGCGGTTTGATAGTCGAAGCTGACAAGGGAGTCACGGTTCCGTTGCAGGATATTCCTGATGCAACGCCACCCAACTCCAGCGACCACGGGGTATTTCGCTCACCCGAAGCAGCGAGTCTACTTTAATTAGCGCGCTTAACAGGCACCGACGATTGCGACGTTTCGGTTTTTGCAGCAAATCGCTGAAAACCGGAACCAAACAAGAAAAACCCGACCCACCGTTTGCTTAACCTGATGATTCAACACCCCACACTGCAAACCAAGTCGTCCATCTCCTGATTTTTCAGGGGATGCGTCGTGCCCTGCCCGCGCGCGGGAGCACACATGAAACGCATGCTTTTCAATGCAACGCAGGCTGAGGAACTCCGCGTTGCGATTGTGGATGGTCAAAAACTCATTGACCTCGACATCGAATCAGCCGCCAAGGAACAACGCAAGAGCAACATCTACAAGGCCGTCATCACCCGCATCGAGCCCAGTCTCGAAGCCGCCTTCGTCGATTACGGCGCCGAGCGCCACGGCTTCCTGCCCTTCAAGGAAGTGGCCCGAGCCTACTTCCAGCCCGACCTCGAACCCGGCCGCGCCAAGATCCAGGACGCTCTCAAGGTCGGCCAAGAGCTGATCGTCCAGGTCGAAAAGGACGAACGCGGCAACAAGGGCGCCGCCCTCACCACCTTCGTTTCCCTGGCCGGCCGTTACCTGGTGCTGATGCCCAACAATCCACGCGGCGGCGGTGTTTCCCGTCGCGTCGAGGGTGAAGAGCGCCAGGAACTGCGCGAAGTCATGGACCAGCTCGAAGTCCCCTCCGGCATGAGCCTGATCGCCCGCACCGCCGGCATCGGCCGCAACGCCGAAGAACTGCAATGGGACTTGAACTACCTGCTGCAACTGTGGACCGACATTGCCGGCGCCGCCACTGGCCAGACCGGCGCCTTCCTGATCTACCAGGAATCCAGTCTGGTCATCCGCGCCATCCGCGACTATTTCCAGCCCGATATCGGCGAAATCCTGATCGACACCGACGACATCTACGAACAAGCCCAGCAGTTCATGGCCCACGTGATGCCGGGCAATGTGAACCGGGTCAAGCGTTACCACGACGACGTGCCGCTGTTCTCCCGCTTCCAGATCGAACACCAGATCGAGTCGGCTTATTCCCGCCAGGTGAACCTGCCCTCCGGCGGCGCCATCGTGATCGACCACACGGAAGCCCTGGTTTCCGTGGACGTGAACTCCGGCCGCGCCACCAAGGGTAGCGACATCGAGGAAACCGCTTTCCGCACCAATTGCGAAGCCGCCGACGAAATCGCCCGCCAGCTGCGCCTGCGCGACTTGGGCGGCCTGATCGTGATCGACTTCATCGACATGGAAAGCAGCCGCAACCAGCGCGAAGTGGAAAACCGCCTGCGCGACGCCCTGCACCATGACCGCGCCCGCGTCCAGACCGGCAAGATCAGTCGCTTCGGCCTGCTCGAACTGTCCCGCCAGCGCCTGCGTCCGGCCCTGGCCGAGACCAGCTACATCACCTGCCCGCGCTGTACCGGCACCGGCCACATCCGCTCCACCGAATCCGCCGCCCTGCACATCCTGCGCATCCTCGAAGAAGAGGCCATGAAGGAAAACACCGGCGCCCTACACGTGCAGGTTCCCGTTGATGTGGGCACCTTCCTGCTCAATGAAAAGCGCGTGGACATCGCCCGTATCGAAGTGCGCCACCGCGTGAACCTGGTGATCGTGCCCAACCGCCACCTGGAAACCCCGGCCCACGAAATCGTGCGTCTGCGCCACGACCAGCTCAACGCCGAAGGCATCGCCCTGGCCAGCTACCAAATGGCCGAAAAGCCCGCAGAAACCGGCTACCAGACCCCCTCCGCCCAGGAAGCCCGCCCCGCCAAGGCAGAAGCCGCTGTGAAGGGTATCACCCCGGAACAACCCGCCCCCGTGGTGGAGCCCAAGGCAGCCCCGGCCGCCAAATCGGCAGCCAAAAGCGAAGGTGGCTTCTTCAGCAAGATCATCGCCTTCTTCACCGGCGAGAAGACCGAAACCAAACCCGCCAGGGAAGACCGGGGCGGCAAGCCCGGCCAACGCCAGCGTGGTGAGCGCGGAGACCGGGGCGACCGCAATGGCCGCGGCAACCGTGGTCGCCGCGATGGCAACCGCGAAGGCGGTGAGCGCAAAGAGCGCGAACCCCGTGAGCCCAAGGAAGCCCGCCAGCCTCGCGCTGAGCAAGGTGCCCAGGCGGCTGCCGAAGGCCGTGAAGGACGCGAAGGCAGGGAAC
>RXJP01000094.1 GCA_003963315.1 Rhodocyclaceae bacterium
CCCAGGGTGCGGCCCTGCCCTTGTTGCAGCTCTTGGTGACCCAGGAACGGGAACAGCGGGTGCCCCTCTACAAGCAGATGGACGAGGCCAATGCCGCAGCCGACGAAGCTTTGGCCAAACTGGTCAAGGCCAGTCCGGACGCCGATAAGCCCATCCTGACCCAGTTGGCCGAGCTGCGGAGCAACTACCGTAATTTGTTCCAGGAGACGGTGGAGAAAATCGAAATTGACGGCCCCCTGGGCGCCAAGGACCACTTCGCCGCCAAGACCCTGCCGGCCCTTACCGAACTGCTGCGGGTATCCGCCGACGTGGTGGCGCGACAGCACCAATCCATGCAGGATGGCCGCCAGGCGCTGGAAGCGGCGGTGGCCAAGGCCCACACCCTGGTGATCGCCATTTCCATCGGTGCCGTATTGGCGGGCATCCTCTTGGCTTGGGCGGTGACCCGCAGCATCGTGACGCCCCTGGCCCAGTCCGTGGCTATCGCCGATGCCGTGGCCAAGGGCGACCTGAGCCTGGCCGCACCCGCTTCGGGCCGCGATGAAATCAGCCAATTGGCAGCGGCGTTGGCCGCCATGCAGCAATCCCTGGCGGCGCTGATCGGCGGCATCCGCCAAGGGGCGCGGCAGGTGCAAGGAGCGGCCCAGGCCATGGCCGGGCCGGTGGACAATGTGCGTTCCGGTTCCTCTAGCCAGAACGGCGCGGTGGGCCGGGTGACGGAGGCCATCGCCGGCTTCACCGCCCAGAGTGCGGCCATTGCCGACACCGCAAAAACCAGCCGCCAGCAGGCCGAGCAGGCCCGCGATCTGGCCGGCGAAGGCTGCGCCCTGATCGCTGATGCCTCGCGGGAAGTGGCGCGCATCGCCGCCACCGTGAGCGAATCCGCCACCTCGGTGGAGGCCTTGCGGGAGCGGGCGCTGACGGTGCGCGTGTTATTGGCGACCGTGAAGGAAATCGCCGAGCAGACCAATCTGCTGGCCCTCAATGCGTCCATCGAGGCGGCGCGGGCCGGGGAAAGCGGACGTGGTTTCGCCGTGGTGGCGGACGAAGTGCGCAAGCTGGCGGACCGCACCGCCAATGCCACCACCGAGATCAACACGGTGATCGACGCCATCGACCACGAAACCGGCATCGCGGTGGAGCGCATCGGCCTCGGCCGCAGCGAAATGCAGCGCGGCGTGGCCCTGATCCAGGACATCGTGCCGCCCCTCAACCGCCTGAGCGAGGGGGCCCAGCAATCCCTTGACCAGCTCGACGAACTGACCGTCACCCTGGCCCGCCAGGCGCAAGAAAGCGGCGCCATTGCCGAGAGCATTCAGCATGTCGGCGCCCTGGCCACGGAGAATCTCAACGCCGCCCAGCACGTGGCGGGCACGACGGACAGCCTGAAACATTTGTCCGGCGAACTCACCGGCCAGGTGGACCGTTTCCGCCTGCCCTGAGCGGGCGCCGGGACGACGGGTTCTCGGGTCCATCCATTTCGCCGATGGCGGCGCGCAGGGTCGTGATAAGCTCCATCACCTTGTCCTAATAAACCCCGGTGGCATTCCATTCATCGGGTTGATGGATTGCCGCTGATGATTCCCTTGCCCTTGTTGAGGTGTGCTGTGGCTTGCATGCTGGCCATCGCCGCGTGCTGGTCGTCCATCGCCGGGGCGAACCCAGTGGTGTTGGATCGCCTGTCCCCGGCCACGGCCCTGGGTCTTCATATGTCGTACATGCAGGAGCCGGCCGCGCCCATGAGTCTGGAAGAGGCCCAGGCAGCCCTGGCTGCGGGTCGGTTCAGGGCTTCCACCGCTGCGGTGCTGGCTTTTGGCATCGGCTCTCCTCCGGTGTGGGTCCATATGACGGTGGTGAACGCCGGCGCCCAAAAAGTCACGCGGCGGCTCCTGATCGAAAATCCCTGGCTCGACCATATT
Source organism: Rhodocyclaceae bacterium (assembly GCA_003963315.1). GTDB lineage: Bacteria > Pseudomonadota > Gammaproteobacteria > Burkholderiales > Rhodocyclaceae > AWTP1-18. The sequence continues at coordinate 1,920 of RXJP01000094.1, forward strand.
GACGTCCTCCTCCTCGAGGACGGCCGCTTGCTGCGCCATGTGACCCTGGGCGATTCCCAGCCCCAGTCGATCAGGCCGGTGCCGGGGCGTTTCTTTGCCGTGGACCACGATTTCGATATCGGCACGACGGAGCTCTTCTTGCGCGTGGAAACGCCCGATCCCATCGTCCTGCCGGTCTTCCTCATGTCGCCGGCTGAGGCAGACCGGCGTGAGCTGAACCAGGGCTACGGTTACGGTTTCATTTATGGCTATCTCGCCGCCCTTCTGGTCTACAACCTGGTGCTGTTTGCCAGCCTGCGCAATCGCATTTATTTGAGCTACGGCGGCTTTCTCGCCGCCTTCCTGGGAATGAACCTGGCCTACACCGGCCATGCCTTTGCCTGGTGGTGGCCCGAGCAGACCATCCTGCAGCAATGGATCATTCCCATACTGATGGTGTTGTTCGGCATCAGCGGCCTGGCCTTCGCCAAGACTTTCCTCAATACGGCCACCCGGGCTCCCCATCTGCACCGGACCATGTCCACCATCGCCGGCCTGTCGGCGGGCCTGCTGGCCATGGCCATGTTGATTTCCGGCAACCAACGGGATGCACTGCTGGTGGCCTTCATCTTCGTCACCCTCTTTTCCGGTCTGATGCCTTTGCTGGGTGTGGTGGCCCTGCGTTCGGGCCATCCCTATGCCCGCTACTTCCTCGTGGCCACCCTGGCCTCCATGACGGGCACCCTGGTGACGGCCCTGGCGGTGTGGGGTTTCATGCCCTACAGCGACTGGAAATTCCGCGCGGTGGAGGTCGGCATGCTGGTGGATGCCACTGTCCTGGCTCTGGCCCTGGGACGCCAGTTCCGCTCCATCAGGATGGAGTACATGCTGGCGGAAAAACTCGCCTCCCGCGATTCCCTCACTGATCTTTACAACCGCCGTTCCTTTCTCGATATCGCCCGCTCCCTGTGGAGCGCTGCCCGGCGCAATGGCAGGCCCTTGTCCTTGATCCTGCTGGATATCGACCACTTCAAGAAGATCAACGACGGCTACGGCCATGGTGTCGGCGATGCCGCCTTGGTGGAGACCGCGAAGGTACTCACCGATGCCCTGCGTCAGGGAGACATCGTTTCCCGCTGGGGCGGCGAAGAATTCCTGCTGATGCTGCCGGATACCAGCCTGGAAGCCGCGATCACCTTGGCGGAGCGTCTGCGTCATGCCATTGCCGACATCCGCGTGGACGCGAACGGAACCGAGCTGTCATTCACCGCCAGCTTCGGCGTGGCGCAGCAAACCCGTCAGGAAAGCCTGGACCATCTCATCACCGAAACGGACAACTGCCTTTACCGTTCCAAGCGCCAGGGCCGCAATCGCACCAGTTATGAACCGGGCGCCCCGCGCCCGGCCTACGATCCTGGCTGAAGCGGACGCCGGGCTGCCAGGGGGAGCTTCAGGGCCTTAGGCTGGCCAGCACCTTGTCCAACTGGTTGGCGAAGGCCTGGCGATCGCTCTGGCCCAGGGCTGGCGGCCCGCCGGTGTTCACGCCGCTGCTGCGCAGCGTGTCCATGAAATTGCGCAGATCCAGCAATTGGCGGATGTTCTCCGGGCTGTAACGCTCGCCCCGGGGATTGAGGGCGAGGGCGCCCTTCTCCAACACCGCCGCCGCCAGGGGAATGTCGGCGGTGATGACTAAATCCCCGGCCTGCACCCGTTCGGCGATGTAGCGGTCGGCCACGTCGAAGCCCTGCTCCACCTGCACCGCGCGGATATGGGGCGAGGGCGGCACCCGCAGGAAATGGTTGGCCACCAGCACCAGGGCATGGCCGGTGCGCTCCGCGGCGCGATAGAGGATGTCCTTGATGGCGCCGGGGCAGGCGTCGGCGTCGACCCAGATCTGCATGGGAATGTCCGTGGTGGAAAGGACGCCATTGTCCTCCAAGGCGCTGGGCTTTCATCGTTCCGTCACATGGCTGCCGTAGCCTTGTCGTCATCATTTATTCACGGATCCGCCATGAACGCTCCCCATCCGCAAGCCCTGACCCTGCTCGACCGCTTCGACCAGAAGGTGTTCGATGCCATCTACTCCCGTTCCCTGGTCTACAACACCTGTTGGGAAGACCCGGCGGTGGACCGCAAGGCGCTCAAGCTCGGCACTGACGACACCATGCTGGTCATCACCAGCGCCGGCTGCAATGTGCTGGATTACGCCCTGCTGGGGCCGCAGCGCATCCACGCGGTGGATGCCAACCCGCGTCAGACGGCGCTGCTGGAGCTGAAGCTGGCGGCGATCAAGCGGCTCAGCTACGAAGACTTCTTCGCCCTATTCGGTCGCGGCCACCACGACGGCATCGCCACGCTCTATCGGGATCTGCTGCGCCCCGAGCTGTCGCCCTTCGCCCAGGAATGGTGGGACAAGCACCATGTCTGGTTCGCCAGCCCCCGCGGCAGCTTTTACTACCATGGCCTGGCCGGCATCGTGGCGCGGGGCTTCCGCACCTACCTCAAGCTGCGCCCGGCCCTGGGCGCGGCGGTCAGCCGTCTGTTCGCCGCCAAGGACGTGGCCAGCCAACGGGATATCTACGATCGCAGCATCGCCGGCGAATTCTGGAGCCGCGGCGTGAACTGGGTGTTGTCGCGGCAACTGACCATGAGCCTGCTCGGTGTACCCCATCCGCAACGGCGCTTGGTGCAGGCCCAGCACCCCGGCGGCGTGGCCGCCTTCATCCGCGACGCCATCGAATACGTGTTCCGCGAACTGCCCATCCAGGACAACTATTTCTGGCGGGTCTATGTGCTGGGCTGCTACAGCGAGGACTGTTGCCCCGAGTATCTGAAGCGCGCCAACTTCGACGCCCTCAAGCTCGGCCTGGCCGATTGCATCGTGCCCCATACCTGCACCGTCAGCGAATTCCTCGACGGCAACGACGACACCATCTCCCGCTTCGTCCTGCTCGACCACATGGATTGGATGAGCAGCTACTACCCGGATGCACTGATCGAAGAATGGGAATTGCTGCTCAAGCGCGCTTCGCCCGATGCCCGTTTCCTCTTCCGCAGCGCCCACGCCCGGCCCGGCTTTCTCGACTGGATCCGGGTCGGCAAGGACCAGCGCCCCCTGCGCGATGTGCTGCATTTCCACGATGCCCTGGCGGCGCAATTGCAAAAGGAAGACCGGGTGCACACCTACGCTGGCTTCCTCATCGCCGATGTTCGCTGATCGGCTGGCGGATGCCCGCGTCCTCTGGCACATGCTGCGCGGGCAGTCGCGCAGTGGCGACCATGCCCAACGCCTGGAGGCTTTTTATGCCCCCCAGGCAGAACACTACGACGCCT
>RXJP01000081.1 GCA_003963315.1 Rhodocyclaceae bacterium
GGACAGTTTGGGGTAGTCGATGGACTGCACTTCGACTTTGCCGGGGCCGGTATAGACCACGCCGCGATTGGAAGCCATGGTGTTCTCCTTATGTGGGGACTTCATCCCGGGCCGGTGCTGTTGGGGCCGGCCAGGGGAGAAGGGGTGCTGCAGAATAAAAAAAGAGGGAGCCGAGGCTCCCCCCATAACCCCGCCGGGTTCTGAAACCCGGCGTGGAGGAGCCGAAAAACTAGTCGCTGCCGCGCATGTTCTGCACTTGGAACAGGGAAGGCGGATTCTGCTTGTAGCCGATCTTTCCCTTGAATTGGCCGGTGGAGCAATGCTTGGCCTGGATATCCACCATCTGGAAGGCATCATCGATACCGATGCCGGTGCCCTTGTTCACGGGCAGGTGGTGATCGGGATGGGATTTGCCCACCGACCACACCTTCCAGATCTCGCCCTTGCGGTCATAGATCTCGATGGCGCCGTTCAAAGCCTGCAACTGGGCATCCATGTAGAAGGTGCGGCGGCTGATGGGGTGGTTGGGATTGACCGGCACCGCTTCCAGCACATAGACCTTGCGCAACTGCCAAGTGCCCTGGAAGAAACAATTGCCCTGGCCGCCGTCGGCGACGAACTTGTAACCCTCGGGATCGTGGAATTCGTCGGTGAGGGGAAGCTCGTCATGGTTCCACATGGGCAGCAGCACGTTCTTGGTGCCCTTGTAGGTCCACTTCATGTCGGAGACGCGGCCGTTGTAACCCTCGAAGTCCTCGATCATCAGGTCGGAGCCGAGGAAGGCATCCGTGGTCTGGCCCGTGGCCAGGCGACGCACGCGGCGCTGGAAGCCCAGGTACAGATAGGCGTCATCCAGCTTCTGGTCGTCGTCGTAGCGTTGGATCAGGAGCTGGGTGTTCTTCAGGTCGGACGGTTCCTGCACCTTCATGTAGATCGAGCGGAACAGGTTGGAGGCGTTATCCGGCACGGCGGGCACCGGGGCATCCTTGATCCGATGCTTGAAGTTGAGGAAGTGGAACTCCAGCTTGAGGCGCCGCTCCACCTGGCCGGTACTCATATTGCGCAACGTCAGGGTGAGGGGCTCGATGGACGCGTTGTCGCCCCAGTTGAGGCCGTACTTGTAGTTCCAGGCCAGCTTCTCGCCGGCGCGGGGATCCTTCAAATCAGGCTCTTCGGGGAAGGGACGACCGGCGACAAAACCCACGATGTCGCCGTTGTTGGGCCCCAGCTTTGCCGTGTTCAGGTTTTTGCGGGTGGCGTCCACATAGCTGGAAGGCAAGTCGAAGTTGGTGGTGTTGCCCACCTTGATTTCCGTCCAGCCTTCCTTGATCACGCGGTAGGTGCCGAGGGCAAGGATGTCCTTGAACTGGTCCACGTTGGCCTTGTTGATGGTCATGCCCGGCGTCAGCCCGGGCGCTTTGGGAAAGCCATTTTTATAGGGTGAGAAGGTTGCTTCCACATCGGCCTCGGTGGCGGAGAAAGCGGAAGCGGAGAGGAAGAGCGCGGAGAGCGCCAGGGTCAGTTGCTTAAGTTTCATTTGGGGTTGTCTCCGAATCAGAACTTGTAACGAGCCATGAAGTAGATGTCGTTCTGGTTGAACGCAGTGCCAATGGGACCGGCACGGAAGCGGCCCAGAGGCTCGATACCGCCGAAACCGCCGTTGGCATTGCCAACGCCAAGGGCGGCGCTGTTGTTGGTGGTGTTGTCCCAGTTGTACCGGCTGGTGTTGTCATCACGACCCTTCACATTGGCGCCGAAGGTCAGCTTCAAGTCGTCGGTCAGATTCCATTCCACCTGGGGAGAGGCCACCCAGGCCCGGGCGCCGAAGTCCCGCGCCAAGATCAACTGCGGGCTGACCCGGTCATTGTTCATGAAGCCCTTGATCAGCAAGGTGCCGATCACGTTGTCTTCCCAATCCGGCATGCCCACCCGACCCGCAGTGCCCTGATAGGCCTCGTGGTTGTAGATGTGCTGGTAGAACAACTGGGCGGACAACAAGGTGGTACGGTTGGGATTGATGAAGGGAATGAAGGTGGGCCGGTCAATACCGATCACCGAACGGAAGGTGTTGTTCTTGGAATACAACTCGGGACGGGACGTATTGGCGAACTCTTCCCCGTGGGTCAGGGCGCCTTCCAGACGAATCGCCGCACCAATGCTTTCCATCTGCAAGTCCATGGAACCGCCCACCATGGTCAGGCGGGGGAACTCCATGTCGAAGTTCAGCAGGTAGGGATTGCTGGGACGGACGATGTTGCCTTTGCCGCCGCGCAGGGAGGGCAGTTGGGAACGGTAGCTCAGGGCATTCAGGGAGAAGCTCAGGCCGCCCTGGGTCACCCCTTCGTACTTCACGCCATAGGAACCGGCGTCACTCCACTTGGGCAAGTGGACCGCCCGGATACCGGCCAGGCCAGGGGCGAAGCTGCCGGTGTTGCCGCCCAGGTCGCCGAAGTTGGACAGGGTGTTGCCGTTCTCCCACAGCATGCGCAGGGCACGGAACAGGCAAGCCGCATCCAGGATGGCATTGGGCGAGCCGCACTGGCCGAGGTTGTTGGCGCGGAACTGGTCAAAGCTCCAGACGAACTGCAGGTTGCGGTCCTGCATGGTGTCGGAACCGCCCATCCGCCATTCCACTTGGGCAGACCAGAGAGGGATACGGATGTCCTGCAACTCGTCGTAGATGTTGTTGCGGGAGTAATCCACCGGATTGAAGACGTCCAACACCCGGAACAGGTCGGTCCGACCCCAGACGATCTGCTGCCGGCCGACTTTGACGAAGAGGTCGGAGCCGTCCTTGAGGCCGAAGGTCTTGCGGACGTAGGCTTCGCGGATGAAGTCCAGCTTGCTGTTGAACTCGGGGGCTTCCAGTTCGCTGCGTTTCAGGTTGCCGTAGCCGCCGAAGTCGGCACAACCGCGGCTGTCCACGTCGCAGGGGCGGACCGGGACGGCGGCGGTGGTGTTGCCGTCGAAGCCGTGCCAGCCGCTGCCCAGGACGCGGAGCCCGTCATTGGTATTGCCGGCGGCCAGGCCGCCGGCGACAGGAATGCCGCCGCCGTAGGGGATCATGGTGCCGCTGGGTTTGTCGTAGAGGGACACTGCACCGCCGGCCTTATTGCCGAAAGTGTTCTCGTTCAGACGATAGACACCATCCCAGGTGCCGCGCAGGACGCTGTGGAAGGCCCAGCCGTCATCCAGGTTCTTGTCCGATTCGGCTTGCAGGGTGTTGCGGAACTTGGCCAGTCCCACACCAGAACCCCGGTACGCCGTGTGGTTCTCGTAGAACACGTCCGTCTTCCAGGGGGACGCGCCTTCTCCTAAGCTGGGGAGGTCCTCTGCCATGCTCAAGGCCGAGAACGTCATCAGTGAGCAAGCCATAACGACAGCCTGCAAGTGCGGTTTCTTTGTTTGTAAGAACATCTTTTTCTTTCCTCCTTATGATCCTTGTAATAGTGAGGAACAGTGGCATGGCGCGACCCACCTCTACGGCGATGCCAGCCCTCCATGCTCACTTCCATCTTGCCCAGGTGCCCCGTTGGGTGAGATGGCCTCTCTGTGGATTAGCTTCGGACGCCAGGCATCCTCGGCACGACAACAGCCGGTGAGCCATTACAAGATCAGTGCCAGAGATAGTTCTCTACTAAATCATTTATCTATCAAATAGATAGTGGTCCCGGCGCATTCTTGATTCGTGCCCCTCGACGGAAAACATGCAAAGTTGAAAAAGAATTTGCTGAATTCAGCAAACAGGGATGAGGGTATCGGTGACCTTCGCGGATGCCGCCCTCGTCGTCCAAGTGGGCGTACCGAAAGCCAAACCGATGGACAACGCCTCCGGGATTGGTCAGACGGAGGAGGCGCGGCCCACGGGCTGGCTTGCAGCGAGTTAGGCGGAGATCTCTTTCTCCCGCAATTTCTTCAACAGGCGGCGTACCTTCACCGGCGCCACGTCACTGGGCAGCAGCACCGGATCAAGGCCGAGCAGATCGGTGGTACCCATTTCCACATGCACGGCATCCAGCACGATGCCGTCCTCTTCCACGAAGGCGTCATGCATGCCCTTGATCTTGGCGGCGTTGTACTCGGCGTCCTCGACGATGTGGTTGCGTCGGGTGGCGAAGAAATAATGGGTGCTGCCTTCGGTTTCCGGCGTTGAGGTATGCAGGTCGTATTGGCCGACGCAATCCTTCAGGTCCAGATTGCCCGGCCCCTGGATTGCGCCAATGGACAATTGGACGGTAGCGGGCGCCCGCCAAGTGATCTCCACCCAGTGGCGCGCTTCCGCCTGGGGATCGGGGAGGAAGCTGTTGAAGATCAGCAGCGCCGGCGTCTGTGACCATTCCCAGCGTGCAGTCACTGAGTTTGCGGTGTCCGTTACCTTGGGCGGGCGGGGTGACAGCTGTCCGCGGGTGGTGATGATCTCGCCATGCAGGTGATCCACATGGCTCAAATCCATCACGTTGTCGGTGATCAACTCGTAGTAGCAATCGCGGGGCATATAGGTGTAACCCACCCCGTTGGGATGTCCATCGGACAAGGGGCTGTAGTCAGCCAAGGCTGACAGGTCGGCGGGCTGGTCGCCCATCCAGATCCAGAGGAAGCCGTACTTTTCGACCAAGGGGAAGGTGCGTACCTTGGCGGCGGCAGGGATGTGGCCGTTGCCGTGGGGATTGTGGGTGCACTTGCCTTCGCAGTCGAAGCGCAGGGCGTGATAGGGGCAAGTGACCTGGTCGTCCTTGAGCTTGCCCATGTGCAGGGGGACGAAGCGATGGGGGCAACGATCCTGCATGGCGACGGCGGTGCCATCCTGCTTACGGTAGATCAACACCGAGGTGTCCAGCAGCTTGCGGGGGAACAGGGTATCGGCCGGCACCTCAGTGGACAGGGCCGCCACATACCAGGCGTTCATTAAATAGGGGGAGGGTTTCTTTGTGTTCATCTTATTTCCATGATGTAAGGGGTTAGGCGTTCTTTTGCTCAACACTGATCAGTTTCTGTAACAGACGGCGTACCTTGACCGGGGCGACGTCACTGGGCAGGAGAACGGGATCGAGGCCGAGCAGATCGGTGGTGCCCATTTCCTTGTGGACTTCATCCAGTACCGGGCCATCCTCGGCGACGAAGGCTTCGTGCATGCCCTTGATCTTGGCGGCGTTGTATTCGGCATCCTCGACGATATGGTTGCGTCGGGTGGCGAAGAAATAATGGGTGCTGCCTTCGGTTTCCGGCGTTGAGGTATGCAGGTCGTATTGGCCGACGCAATCCTTCAGGTCCAGGTTGCCCGGCCCTTGAATGGCGCCCACCGACAGCTGGATATTCGCTGGGGCGCTCCAGGTAATGTCGAAGAAGTGGCGAGCTTCCGCCTGGGGATCGGGGAGGAAGCTGTTGAAGATCAGCATGGCCGGCGTCTGCTTCCATTCCCAGCGGGCGTTGATGGCCTCCGGGTGATCCGTGACCTTGGGCGGCACCGGCGACAACTGTCCGCGGGTGGTGATGATGTCCCCGTGGAGGTGGTCGATGTGGCTCAAGTCCATCACGTTGTCGGTGATGAGTTCGTAATAGCAGTCGCGATACATGTAGGTGTAGCCGACGGCGTTGGGATGCCCTTCGCTGAGGGGGCTGTAGTCGGGCAGCTTGGCTTCATCGGCGGGCTGGTCGCCCATCCAGATCCAGAGGAAGCCGTATTTCTCCACGAGGGGGAAGGTGCGTACCTTGGCGGCGGCAGGGATGTGGCCGTTGCCGTGGGGGTTGTGGGTGCATTTGCCTTCGCAGTCGAAGCGCAGGGCGTGATAGGGGCAAGTGACCTGGTCGTCCTTGAGCTTGCCCATGTGAAGGGGGACGAAGCGGTGGGGGCAACGATCCTGCATGGCGACGGCGGTGCCGTCCTGCTTGCGGTAGATCACCACCGAGGTATCCAACAGTTTGCGGGGGAACAGGGTATCGGCCGGCACCTCAGTGGACAACGCCGCCACGTACCAGGCGTTCAGCAGGTAGGGGGACTTCTTTTGGCTTTGCATTTTTCTCTCTCCTTGAATTTTTTGACGGATGAAATGGGGGCGCCTAGAGATCCAGCACCAGGCAGGGGCTGTGGGCGCGGGAACAGCAGAGGGTGATTTGTTTGTTGGCGGCCTTGTCTTCATCGCTCAGGTAGAAATCCCGATGGTCGGGTTCGCCCTCGATGACGCCCACCAGGCAGGTGCCGCAGATGCCTTGCTCACAAGACATGGGAACGGACACGCCCGCATCGGCCAAGGCCTGGGCAATGGTCTTGTCGGCAGCGACCTTGACCACCTTGCCGCTGGTGGCGAGCTTGACCTCGAAGCTTCCGCTCTCCTGGGGAACGGTTTGGGGTGCGGCGAAGTATTCGAAATGGATATTCGTTTCGGCCCAACCCAATTCCCTGGCGGTGGCGATGACGTGGTCCATGAAGCCGCTCGGACCGCACACATACAGATGGCAGTCCTGGTCCGGATCGCCAATCACCTGGCGGGCGTCAAAACGCTGGTCCGCCGAGCCGTCGTCGAAATGAAAGCTTGTCCGATCAGCGTAGGCGGAAGCCTGAATGCGTTGGCGATAAGCCATCCGCACCACCGAACGGGCGCAATAGTGGAAGCGGAAATCCGCGCCATCCCGGCTGAGCTGCTCGGCCATGCTGAGCATGGGGGTGACGCCGATGCCCCCTGCCAATAGCAGGCTGCGGCGGGCGGTATGCAGGGGGAAGTGGTTGCGCGGCGGGCTGATTTGCAGGGTGTCGCCCTGGCGCAAATCTTCGTGGGCGCTACGGGAGCCACCGCGGCCAGCGGGATCGAGCAGAATGCCGATCTCGTAACGATTGTGTTCCTGGGGATCGTTGCACAGGGAGTATTGGCGCACCGCGCCGTTGGGCAGGCGGACGTCTATATGCGAACCCGCGCTGAAGGAAGGGAGCGTTCCGTGATCAATGGGCCGCAGTTCGAAGCGGACTATCCCCTCTGCTGCGGGTTCTTTTTGAGTGACCAACGCCTCCAGCCACGGCGAACCGGAGGCTGCGGGTTGCGGCATGCTATTCATTGCTTGTTTCCTCGCTGTTGAGTCTGTCGCCAGGCTTCCTTGTCAGCCTGGGCGTTCTTGGTTACGGCGAGGTGGAATAGCAGCTCGCATGCCATCCACTGTTATTGATATTTAACTAGTTGATAATTAAACAAATACGGCGAATGAACAAGCGCCTACGGCCGTGGCGCGCGGAAATTTTGCTGATTTCATGCAGGCTACGGCATGCCTGTTTTTTGTTTTGAGCAATCGATCGGGAAGCCCGCCGTAGCGAGAGGGTTCTGGCTGCTGCGAGCTGAGACCGCGTAGCGGACGGCGTCGTCGAGACGGTCGTCGCCCCAGAACATCTCATCACCGACGAAGAAAGTCGGGGCGCCGAAAATCCCCTTTTCCTTCGCCCTTTCCGTCCGCATACGCAGGGCGGTCTTGTTTTCCTCCGTCTCGGCATCTTGCAGAAGCGCCGGCGCAGGCAGTCCGAGGCCCGACAAAAGCGCGTCCATGATGGTTCTGTCGTCCACCGCTTGATCCAGGACAAAACAGCGTCGCATCACTTCCTGGCAAAAAGGCACCATCCAGGATTGACCCTCCCCCAACAAGGCGATGCGCATGGGAAGCAGCGCGCGGCGCGGGAAGACCGAAGGTTGTTGCCAGGGCAAACCGTACTTTTCACATTGGCGGGCGATGTCCCGCCACATGTAATCGCCCTTCTGCTTTTGCAGGAGGAAAGGTGATGTCTCCCATCCCAAGGCCTTGAACACCGGGCCAAGGAGGAAAGGCCGCCATTGGACGACAAGGTCGTGACTGGCTGCCAAGCTATCTATCCGCATCACGCTGGGGTAGCTGTAGACGCTGCTGAAATCGAACCAGAATTCGATGTCGGCGGAGGCAGAAGCCCGCGGGGTTATTGAAGTTTGCATAAATTAATCGGGGTCCAAACCCGCTTCGGCCTTGATCCAGGCATTCACTTTGGCGGCGTCTCCGCCCATGGGGGAGTCCCCGGGGATCAACCAATAAGCGTAGTCCAAGGCCAGGGGCGGGCAGGGCGTGGGTAACACGGCCAGATGCCCGGCAGCCAATTGATGGCTCAACAAGGAGAGCCGTCCCAGGGCAATGCCTTGGCCGGCCAGCGCGGCATGGATGGCCTGGTCGTACTGGTTGAAGCGGATCATGCCTTTTGCTTTTACACCGGACCATCCCGCGTGTTCGAACCAGTGCGTCCATTGCAACCAGGGCCGCTGGGGATCGTCGTATTCCAACAGCACCTGTTCGCCCATATCCGATGCCGAGACCGGCTGCGAAGGTTTGAGGGAAGGATGGATCACCGGTGCGACGGACTCCGAGAACAGGCGCAGTGCCCCCGCCGGGGCCGCAGCGGGAGGGCAGTAGCGGATGGTCAAGTCTATGGTTTCCTTGCCCAGATCAAGGACGCGGTTGAGGGCGCTGACCCGAAGGTCCACCTCCGGATGTTGCTGCTGGAATCTGCCCAGGCGGGGCAACAGCCAGAGGCTGGTGACGCCGATGCTGGCGTTGATGGTCACCGGTCGATGGCCCTGGCGCACGCTGCCGATGACCGCCTGGAGCTGACGCAAGGCCCTGTCCGCCTCGCGGAACAGCCGCTCGCCTTCCGCCGTCAAGGCAATGGCGCGGTGTTGGCGCACCAGCAGTTTGCAGCCCAAGCTCTGCTCCAGCGCAAGAATTTGCCGGCTCACCGCCGATTGGGTGAGGCACAGGTCGTCCGCGGCCAGGGTGATGCTCATGCGCCTCGCCGTGGCGACGAAGCCTTTGAGCAAGTCCAGGGAAGGAAGGCTGACGAGGGGATCTGGCATTCGAAAAACTCATGTGGGAGATTCGGAAATATTGCTTGAGCCCCTTGTGTCGAAACCGTTTAATGGATTCCGACCATTCCCAGGGGAAACAAAGCATGCCACAACTTACAAGTACCGGCCCGCAATGGCGAAAGGCGGAAATATTTCATCGTCTTCATCAGGGTCCCTGTTTCATCATGCCCAATCCGTGGGACGCGGGTTCCGCGCGCCTGCTCGCGGGTCTGGGGTTTTCCGCCCTGGCCACTACCGGAGCGGGCTTCGCCTTCAGCCGGGGACAACAAGACTTCAGCAGCAACCGGGATGACATGCTGTCCCATCTGCGCACGATAGTGGCGGCCACCGAACTGCCCGTCAGCGCGGACCTGGAAAATGGTTTCGGCCATAGCCCCGAAACGGTGGCCGACGCCATTCTTGCCGCTGCCGGTTGCGGTGTCGTGGGGGCCTCCATCGAGGATGCCAGCGGCGAGGCCGACACGCCGATCTACGATCTCGGCCATGCGACGGAACGCATTCGCGCCGCGGCCGAAGCGGCGCGCTCCCGCCCCTTCAAATTCACCCTCACCGCCCGCGCTGAGAATTACCTCTACGGCCGTCCCGATCTGAAGGACACCATCGCCCGCCTCCAGGCCTACCAGGAGGCCGGGGCTGATGTGCTGTTCGCACCGGGCCTGACCCATGGGAACGACATCGCGGCGGTGGTCAGCGCAGTGGACAAGCCCGTCAGCGTCATCATGGGTTTTCAAGGGGCGCAACTCAGTCAGGGACAATTGGCCGCCCTGGGGGTGAAGCGCATCAGCGTGGGCGGATCCCTGGCCAGGGCCGCCTACGGCGCGCTGCTCCGGGCAGGGCAGGAAATGAGGCAGCGTGGCACCTTCAATTACGCGGCCGATGCTGTCACCGGCAAGGAAATGAACGCCCTTTTCAGCGGTTTTGCCGCCGACCGTTTCTGATGGACCGGGCCAGCCAGGGGGTCGATCCCCATCCCCTGCTATTGCGCACGGTGGATGGCCTGGCCCTGGCCGCCCATCACTGGCCCGTGGCGCTGGATCGGCCCCGGGCCGTGGTGGTGGTCAATCCGGCCACGGCGGTCAAGGCCGCGTACTACCATCGCTTCGCCCGCTTCCTGGCCGGCCACGGCATGGCCGTGCTGACCTACGACTATCGCGGCATCGGCGATTCCCGTCACGGCAAGCTGCGCCATCACCGCGGCATATCCAAGCTGGATTGGGGGCGCTTTGATTGCGATGCCGCCCTGGCCTGGGCCAGGGAGAACTATCCCGATGTGCCGCTGCATGTGGTGGCCCACAGTATCGGCGGCCTGCTGGTGGGCCTGGCCCGCAACAACCGCCACATCGCCCGCTGCCTCACCGTGGGTTCCCAATACGCCTACTGGCCCGATTACGCCAAGGGGCAGCGTCTTGTCATGTGGCTGCGCTGGCACCTGCTGATGCCCTTGCTGACGCTGTTGCTGGGCTATTTCCCGGCCCGTCGCCTGGGCTGGCATGAGGACCTGCCCGCTGCCGCCGCCTATGAATGGGCCTTCCGTCCGGCGCGCCTGGAAAAGGCCTACGGCAGCCGATACGGCGCCGGCGCCCTGGCCCATTTCGACACCATGGCGGGGGACATCCTGGCCCTGGGCATCAGCGATGATCCCTTCGGAACTCCCGCCGCCATCCGCCGTCTATTGGACTACTTCCGCCGCAGCCGGCGCATCCAGGCAAGCATCACTCCGGCGTCGGTGGGGGAAGAGAAGATCGGACATTTCGCTTTTTTCCACGAAAGGTTTCGTCCCACACTGTGGGAAGATGCCCGCCAATGGCTGGCCAGGGGGTGCATCCCCGGTGAGGACTACGAAACCCGGCCGCCCGATATCTAATACCCCGGAGACATTGCCTCGAACCATGCGGACAGCCGCCCTACTTCTTGCAGCCTGTTTTGCCTTGCTGCTTTCCGCTTGCGGCACCTCTGTGGTACGCCCGACAGTGGAATCCGCGCCCACCTCGGCGGCGCCTGCCGCCACGGCCAAGAAGCCTGCCGCCAAGCCCGGCTATACCTTGAAGAAAGGCGGCGGCTTCTATCAGGACGATGGCCCCGGGGACAACCCGCCGGAGGACATGGAGGCGATTCCCGACGCCGTGCCGAAGATGGAGCCGCTGCACAAGTTCGCCAACAATCCCTACTCGGTGCTGGGCAAGGATTACGTGCCCATGCGCACCCTGGGCGGCTACAAGGCCCAGGGCATCGCCAGTTGGTACGGCCGCAAGTTCCACGGCCAGAAAACCTCCTCCGGCGAGCCCTACGACATGTACGGCATGACCGCTGCCCATCCCATTCTGCCTATTCCCTCCTATGCCCGGGTCACCAATCCCGCCAGCGGGAAATCGGTGGTGGTGCGGGTCAATGACCGCGGCCCCTTCCATGCCGACCGCATCATGGATCTTTCCTACACCGCGGCCTGGAAGTTGGGCCTGGTGGGCGGCGGTTCCGGACAGGTGATCGTGGAAAGCGTGCTGCCAGGAGATGATCTGCCGGTGTACGCCGCAGCCAAGCCGCAGCAGGCGGCCCAGGCAGACCCCATCGAGAAACTGGCGCGTATGGACGATGCCGTCGCCAAGTCCGCGCCGCCGCCTTCCCCTGCGCCTGCCGCCCCATTAGGCGCAGATGGCAAGGGCACCTTCATCCAACTGGGCGCTTTTGGCAATCCCGACAATGCCGAGAGTTTCCGCAGTCATATGGCGCGGGAACTGGAAGGCTTCGCCGACATGCTGCGTACCGAGGTGGCGGGCAAGCTGCACCGGGTCCAGCTCGGGCCTTTCGCCAGTCGCAGCGAAGCCGAAGCGGCGGTATCCAAAATCGCCTCGAGCCTGGGGGTGAAGCCGACGATCGTCGTGCGTTAAGAGCCTATTGGGGCCTGCTTCAGCAGGGTGCTAAGCAGTAGCGCTTCAAGCGGCCTGGTTGCGCAGTGCCAGGACGATATCCGGGTGCTGGGCCAGGATGGCCCTGATCTGCTGCGAGGTTTGGATGCCCACGCCGGCGACGTCAATGTGGCCGCTGGCGTCCACCGTGATGCGGGCATTCTGGCCGGCGTCGATGCCGGCTTCCCGGAAAAGATTGCCGATCCTCACGGCGAGGGCGGCAGAATCTGTCGTATCGTTGGCCGCGACTGCCGCCCCGGCGGAAGTCGGTGCGGCATGGGCGGCTTCCATTGCAAGCAATTGGCGACCGGCCTGGGAAATCGTGACGCGGCTGCTCCCCGTCTGCAAATCCTGATCTGGCGCGGGTTTCGGCGAAGCGACCAGCTTTGGCGCCGCCTCCGCCAGGGGCGGTGCGTATGACGCATGGGAAGAATATGCCGAAGCAAAATTGGAAACGGCAAAGCTCATGGTGGAACGCCGAATAGGATGACAAAACTCCTTCAGCACAATGCGGGCCAGGGAGAAATCAGGTCCTCGGCGGGAAGAAACAAGTCGTTACAAACCGTTCCCGCCCCGGTTGAACCTGTCGCTCTTTTGCCCCTCGAAACAGGCGTTGCCCGCCTTTCCGGCAGGGGCGACTCCCGGTTCATCTGAGTGCAAAAGACAGGAGATTCCCTATGGACGCACGTTCCTTGAAACGTTCATTGATTGCCGTGGCCGTGATGGCTGCGGTCAGCGGCGGCTATACCCTGTGGGGGCCTAAAACCATTTCGGAAAGCCACGCGGTGACGGTCGCCCAGAGCGCCCCCGCTATCAGCGCGGCCTTGCCGGACTTCACCGCCATCGTGGATCGCTATGGGCCGGCC
Organism: Rhodocyclaceae bacterium; assembly: GCA_003963315.1. Taxonomy (GTDB): domain Bacteria; phylum Pseudomonadota; class Gammaproteobacteria; order Burkholderiales; family Rhodocyclaceae; genus AWTP1-18. The sequence goes on from RXJP01000081.1 coordinate 12,634, forward strand.
GTGGTCAATATCAGCACCTCGGGCATGGAGCGGGTACGCCGGGGTAGCCCCTTCCAGGGCATGGACCCGGACGATCCCTTCTACGAATTCTTCAAGCGTTTCGGCGCGCCCATGCAGCCGCCGGGTGAAAGCGCAGTCCCCACCCATGGCCTGGGCTCCGGCTTCATTGTCAGCAGTGATGGTGTCATCCTCACCAACGCCCATGTGGTGGCCGATGCCGAAGACATCGTGGTGAAGCTCACCGACAAGCGGGAGTTCAAGGCCAAGGTGATCGGCGTGGACAAACCCACCGACGTGGCCGTGCTCAAGATCAGCGCCAAGAATCTGCCCTCGGTGCAGACCGGCGACGCACCCCATGCCCGGGTGGGGGAATGGGTGCTGGCTATCGGCTCCCCCTTCGGCTTTGAAAACACGGTCACTGCCGGCATCGTTTCGGCCAAGTCCCGCTCCCTGCCCGATGAAGGCTACGTGCCCTTCATCCAGACCGATGTCGCGGTGAATCCCGGCAATTCCGGCGGCCCCCTGTTCAACATCCGCGGCGAGGTGATCGGCATCAACTCCCAAATCTACAGCCGCAGTGGCGGCTACCAGGGGCTTTCCTTCGCTATTCCCATCGACGTGGCGCTCAAGGTCAAGGACCAGCTCCTGTCCAAGGGCAAGGTCACCCGGGGTCGTCTCGGCGTCACCATCCAGGAAATGAACCAGGCCCTGGCCGAATCCTTCGGCTTGGCCAAGCCCGGCGGCGCCCTGGTCAGTGCCGTGGAGCCGGGCAGCCCGGCGGACAAGGCCGGACTCCAGACCGGCGATGTCATCCTCAAACTCAACGGCGAGGAAGTGGCCAACTCCGCCGATCTGCCGCCCAAGGTCGCCGCCCTGGAACCGGGCAGCGCCGCCACATTGGATATCTGGCGCAAGGGCGGCGTGAAGCGGATGGATATCCGTATCGGCGCCAACAGTGATGCGACCCCGGCGGCCTCCGCCAAGGAAGCCAACCAGGGCGCCAAGCTGGGCTTGTCGGTACGCCCGCTGACCCCGGCGGAAAAACGCGAGTCCGGCATCAACGAAGGCCTGGTGGTGAACGATGCCACCGGGCCGGCACAGCGGGCTGGCATACAACCCGGCGACGTCCTGCTGTCTTGCAACGGTATCGCCCTGCATAGCGCGGAACAATTACGCGATTTGGCGGCCAAGGGTGGCAAGCACCTCGCCATGCTGGTCCAGCGCAATGACGCCAAGCTGTTTGTTGCCGTCAAGCCCGATTGATGGTGGGGATGAGCTATTCATCCTCCGGCGGGAGGCGTGGTGGAAAGCAGGAAATCGCATCCGCTGTGTCCTCCCACATTCTCCCCACTTCCGCCACCATGGTGGGCGTGTGCATGACGGTATTGAGCATCGGCCGCCTGTCCCGGGAAGGCAGCCTTGGGTTGTTCATCGACAAGACCTTGGCTTTCTGCAGCGTACTGTTCCTCTGCGGCGCCGTGCTTTCCTTCGCCTCCATTCGCAGCCGCCAGGGTGGGCGGCGCTATGAGGAATGGGCCGAGGAGTGTTTCCTCATTGGCTTGGTTGCCGCGACCCTCAGCGCCGTACTGATCGCTTTTGCTCTAGGCTAAGATAATTGGGAGACTGAGGAGGAGAACGTCATGACCGGACGATTGCAGGGGAAACGTATTCTGCTGACGCAAAGCAAGGATTTCATGGGCCCTGTACTGCATCAGGTGTTCGTGGAGCAAGGGGCGGAGGTGATTGCCGATGACCAACCCTTGCTCGACCCGGATCGCCCCCGGCGCTTGGTGGAACAAGCCGGGCAGGTGGACGTGCTGGTGGCCAATCTGGCCATCCCTGCACCGCGCAATCCTGCCACCGAGGTGAGCGACGAGGAATGGGCTTCCGTTTTCGATCACTTGGTGACCCCCCTACCCCGCCTGGCGCGGGCCGTGCTGCCGCAGATGCTGGCACGGGGCGCAGGGAAGATACTGGTCATGGGCTCCGCCAGCGCCCTGCGCGGGCGCAAGAACGTGTCCACCTACAGCGCCGCCCGGGGCGCGCAATTGGCCTGGGTCAAGAACGTCGGCATCGAAGTGGCGGATCGCGGCGTGCAGGTCAATGCCATCGCCCAGAATTTCGTGGACAACCCGACGTATTTCCCGCCCTCGCTCCAGGCCGACCCGGCCTTTCAGCAACGGTTGAAGCAGGATGTGCCCATCGGCCGCCTGGCGACGCCCATGGAAGACGCCATGTTCGCTGTCTTTCTCTGTAGCGACGAATGCAATTTCTTGGTGGGCCAGGCCTTCCCTTTCAGCGGCGGTTGGGCGGTGTAAAGCGGGTGCTCCCCGTCTCGCGGTGGGGCGGAGCTGCGTAACAAGCCGTCCGTTCCAGCGTCACCACCTTTGAATTCTCCCGTGTCGGGATAGTGACGCAAAGGCTACAATTAGTCGATATCCCCTCTACGACTAAAGTATAGAAACTCAAGTGAGTTAGGCGGTTGTGGCGCCTCCCCATGAATCCTTCCGGTGACAGTTTCCGTCCGTGGCAACACATCTTCGAGTTTGCTGCTTGGGGGGTGGCTGTTGGCAGCGCTGATGGCACGACATTGGACATGGTGAACCCCGCCTATGCCCGCATGCATGGTTATACCGTGGATGAATTGCAGGGCCTTCCGATCCGCACCGTGTATCCGCCCCATTTGCACGCTTCGATTTCGCGCAACATCGCCTTGAATCACGAAGCGGGGCATCGCCAATTCGAAACCTATCATCAGCATAGAAACGGTTTGATATTTCCGGTGTTGGTGGACGTGACCACGGTGAAATCCGATGCGGACGAGGTTCTTTACCGGATCGTACACATTCAGGACATCACTGAACGCAAGAAACTGGAAAGGGAATTGGAACAGCGGGAGAAATTCCTAGAGAACGTTATCGACTACTCCGCCGTCGGGATGGCGATAGCCGACAGACGTGGGCGCTATACCCGGGTTAACCAGGCGATGTGCGAATTTGTCGGCTACTCGGCGGCCGAGTTGCTGACCATGTCCTACCACGACATTACATATCCGGAAGACCTGGATCAGAACGTCGAAGCACGAGAATATCTGTTGGCTGGCGAGACGAAGACGTTCCAGATGGAAAAGCGCTACGTGCGCAAGGATGGCCAAGTGGTCTGGGCCTTGATGGTGATTTCGGTGATACCGTCCGCGAACGGGGAGATCGAATACACCGTAGGCCAGATGCTGGATATCGATACCCTCAAGCGCACGGAACAAAGCCTGCGGGAATCTCAGCAGTTGTTGCGTGAAATGGCGGCCCGGCAGCAGAGCCTGCTGGAGGAGGAACGCAAACGCTTCGCCCATGAGGTCCATGACGAGCTGGGCCAGTTGTTGACCGCCTTGAAGATGGATGTGTCCCTGATCCGGCTGAATTATGGCGACCGGCCGGAATTGGCGGACAAGGCAGCGGGAATGCGCGACCTGATCGACCGAACCTTGAATGTGGTGCGCCATATATCGATGGACTTGAGGCCTGCCGTGGTGGATATGGGACTGCTGCCGGCGTTGGAGTGGTTGGCCCAGGAGTTCGCCGAGCAATACGGCATAGCTTGTCGGATCGAGGCCGCACCTTTGCCGGGTGCGCCCGACGATGCCTGCGTGATGACGGTTTTTCGCATCGTCCAAGAGTCCCTGACCAACGTCGCCCGGCACGCCCGTGCCAGCCAAGTGCACATCACCCTCGGCTACGACGACCACGGTTTGTCCTTGACGATCACCGACGACGGCTGCGGCTTTCAGCCGGAGGCGGTGGCGGCGACGGCATCCTTCGGGCTGATGGGTATGCGTGAGCGCGCGCGCAGCCTGGACGGCCATTTGAAAATAATCAGTACCCCGGGGACGGGGACATCGATCGTATTGGCCTTACCCTGCCGGAAAGGAAGTCATACTTGATCCGGGTTTTCGTTGCCGACGATCATGCCTTGATTCGTAGCGGCATACGGCAGATTCTGGCGACCGTCGCGGATATGGAACTGGTGGGAGAGGCCGCCCATGGCGACGAATTACTGGAAGCCTTGGCGCAAGCCCAGGCCGAAGTGCTGCTACTGGACTTGTCCATGCCGGGGATTTCCGGGCCGCTGCTGATCCAGACCCTGATAGCTCGCTACCCCGGCATCCGCATTCTGGTGGTTTCCATGCACAAGGAAGGTCCCATGGCTTCGTTGTCGCTCAAGGCTGGCGCCATCGGCTATGTAACCAAGGACAGCGAACCGGAAATCCTTCTCGTCGCTATTCGTAAGGTCTGCGCTGGCGGACGCTATGTGGATCCGGCGTTGGCCGAGAAAATCGTGTTCGAGCGAGAAGCGTTTCCCGTCGAACCCTTGGAAGTGATGTCGCCGCGGGAATTGGAAGTCCTGCGCCTCATCGCCAAGGGTTTTTCCCTGGCGGAAATCTCAGGCCGCATCGGTGTCAGCCCGAAAACCGTCAGCACTTACAAAATGCGCCTGATGCAGAAACTGCGTATCGAGAGCAATACCGATCTGTTGCGGCATGCCATTCGGATCGGCTTGGTTCAAAACTGATCGTCCGCCTACACCCCATCCGTCGTGAAGGCGGGGCCAGGGAATGTCGGGATTTCCTTTCACCATCTGTCAGGAATGCCTGACATACACTTACTGTGATTACTGCTATCGTCCATGCGCTTGACATGAGCCTTTGGCGGTGATTCAGGCAATTGTCGGGCCCCCAGAGAATCAATGCATTTAAAGCATTGGTAAATAAAAGGCGCCCCATGAAAAACAATTTGCCGATTACCGGGCAAGAAGTCCGATTTCCCAGCGGACGGTATTTGGTTTCCAAGACAGACCTCAAAGGCGTTATCACCCACGCGAACCATGCGTTTGTGGATATCAGCGGATTTTCCCTGGATGAATTGATCGGCCAGTCCCACAACCTGGTCCGCCATCCGGAGATGCCCCCGGAGGCATTCGCCGACCTGTGGCATACCATCAAGAACGGCCTGCCATGGACCGGATTGGTGAAAAATCGCGCCAAGAACGGCGACCACTATTGGGTCAAGGCCTTTGTCGTACCCATTCGCAAGGGCGGCCGGGTGGTGGGTTATATGTCGGTGCGGACGGAACCCAGCCGTGCCGAAGTCAATGCCGCGGCGGACTTGTACTCCCGCATCCTGAGAAAGGAGGCGCCCTTCCCCAGCGTGAAACTTGGTGTGACCGGCCGCTTCTCGTTCGCTTTGCGCTTGAAAGTGGTCATGAGCGTGTTGATCGCGCTGACCGCCGCCACCTCATTAACTGCGGCATTGGGCGCGGCCATACCCAACGTCAACCTGCTGATCGCTATCGGTAGCGGTTTGGCCACCGCGATTGCCGTGGGTGTCACGGCCTATTTCGCTACCCGGATCGGCCGCCCCCTGGGGCACTTCACCGAGTTTTTCAACCAAATCGCCGAGGGCAATCTGACCAACGACGTGGATGTCAGTCGGCGCGACGAAACCGGTTTGCTGTTTTGCCAACTGGGGGAAATGCAGGTGCATCTCCTTGCCATGTTGGACGAAATTTCCTCGGCGGCGGGTGCCATCGAAATCCGCAGCAACCATCTGAAGGACCAGATGCGCCAGGTGGACGTGCAGTCGGAAGACCAGTCGGATAAGGTGAAGACCGTAGCCGCGGCCACGGAGGAGTTGACCGTGTCGGTGGGCGAGGTGGCGTCCAGTGCCGGTCAAACGGCGGATGCCGCCCAGCGTGTCCAGGGCCTGGTGGCCGCCAGCAGCGACCGGATCGGCGAGACCATGGACATTGCCGGACGGGTGGTCGAGGCCATGGGCCGTTCCGAACAAACCATGGCGGAACTATCCAAGGCCGTGGAGCAGATCAGCACCGTGACCGACGTAATATCGGCTGTGGCCGGGCAGACCAATCTGCTCGCCTTGAATGCCGCCATCGAAGCGGCCCGGGCAGGGGAGCAGGGCAGGGGTTTCGCCGTGGTGGCCGACGAAGTGCGAACCCTGGCGGAACGTACGGCCTCCAGCACCCTGGACATTTCCGCCCGGGTGACCTTGATCCAGCGGGTTGCCGCCCAATCGATCAAGGAGCTCACGCTGGCGAAGGCAGAAGTGACGGCCAGTATCGGTGCCCTCGAGGCCAGCGACGAATCCCTTAAGGAAGTGGTGATCGCCAGCGAGGGCGTCGCCGACCTGGCTTCGAATATTTCCAGCGCCACCAAGGAACAGGCCCATGCCAGCGAGGACGTGGCCCAGACCATGGAGAGGATATCCCAGTTGATTGAAGCCAATCTACAGGTCTCTCAGGCCGCGAACGGATCTTCCGAACAATTGACCGCAACGGCCGTCCGCCTCAAAGCATTGATTGACGGCTTCAAGCTTTATCAGGGGTAAAACGATTTTGCAAAAAATGACGGCAGGAGGTCCCATGCGGAACATTCCCCTCTATGACAAAGGAAATCACAAGTTCATCCTGCTCAATGAGAGCGAACCGGGTGAAGAAGATGGCATCCGTTCCAACCAGTACCTGGTGATGCACGGCGAGACCGCAGCCATCATGGACCCTGGCGGATTCGGCGTCATGCCCCGCGTTTTGGCTGAATTGCTGCGCCACACCGGGCCGGAAAAACTGGCGGCGATTTTCCTTTCCCATCAGGATCCGGATATCGTGGGCGGTATCGCCACCTGGCTGGAAATCACCCAGGCGCCGATCTATGTGTCGAAGATATGGCTGCGTTTCCTGCCCCACTACGGCTTGCGCTCCATGGACCGTTTCGTCGGCGTACCCGATGTCGGCATGACCTGCGATCTGGCTCCGGACTTTTCCTTGCACTTGGTGCCTGCCCATTTCCTTCATTCGGAGGGGCAGATCAACGTCTACGATCCGGTGGCGAAAATCCTCTTCAGCGGCGACATCGGCGCGTCGATGATGCCTGAAGGTTCCAATACCCCGTTTGTGGACGATTTCCCCGCCCACCTGCCCAACATCGAATATTTCCACCAACGCTATATGTGCTCCAACCGGGCGGCGCGCATCTGGGTGGATGCGGTATCCGCATTGGACATCGACTTCATCGCCCCGCAACACGGCGCTATCTATCGCGGCCGGGCAGTGCAGGATTTTCTGGCCTGGTTCCGTGAGCTCCCGTGCGGTATCGACCTCATGGACGGCAGCGGCAGTTTCAAATTTCCGAGCAATTCATGAACGACCCCCATGCCTTGATTCCCGTTGGACCGAATGAAATCCGGCAACTGGTTCTGGAACGTTTTGCCGGCGTATTCGAAGCGCAGACACGTAATCACTTGTTCGCGCGCAGCATCACCGAACTGGTGGACAGCTTCCACGCGGAATTGATGGAAGGTTTGCAGGCATCCTCCGGCGCGATCATGAATCTGGCCTTACCCGCCGCCGAAAAGGTCCTGGCGGCGGAGTCGATTTCCCGTCTGGCTTCCCGCTGCAAGCGTCTGGAAACCACCCTTGCCCTGCTTAGGTCGCAATGGCATCGCCAACACGACTGCGCCGGCCAGGGCCTCCAGGAGATACTGCTCGAATTCAATCGCATGGCCCACACGCTGGACGGCACCCTGATCGAGCGCGACCTGCTGGAACGGCAAAGCCGTGTCTTGGAAACTATCGTCCTTTCCCACGAAAAGGTGACTCACTGGAAGACCTTCGTGCAGGAAATCCTCTCCGGGTTCCGCGCGGTATTTCCCTTCGACGTTTTCTTCATCGCCTTCGCCGAGGACAACGAACTCCAGCTTCACATCTACTATCTCGGCCACTATGACGACGAGGCCCGCTACGGCGCGCGTACCCGCCTGGCGCGGGAAATGATCGTCCACCTCAATCTGCCCGCGGACACGCCGTTGAATATCGAGGAATTCAATGTGAAGCACCGGGAAGCGCAGGCGGACTCGGCCAGTCTGGAGCAAGTGCGCATGATCACGGTGCCGGTGCCCAGCCTAGATACATCCAACCTGGCCGGCATGCTGGGCGTGGCCTATGCATCCGCCGAGGATATCTCTCCCCAGGAAAGCAGCGTCATCCACTCCATCCTCGCCGTGATGGTGATGGTGGTGGGTTCGAGCAAGGCCTTGGGCCGCACTCTGTCGGAACTGGAGTACTACTCCAGCCATGATCCCCTCACCGGTCTCTACAACCGCCGCTATTTCAACAGCATCCTGGAATACGAGATCGGACGTTCCACCCGCCATAACCACGAATTCGCCATTCTGATCATCGACCTGGACGACTTCAAGGACATCAACGATACCTACGGTCATCCCTGCGGCGACCGTGTGTTGCAACAGGTGGCGGATACCCTGCGCGCCTGCGTGCGCCAGGGGGATCTGGCGACCCGTATCGGCGGCGACGAATTCGCCATGATCCTGGTGGAAACCAACGCCGAGGGCGGCCTCGTGGTGGCGGAAAAGATTCTCGATGAACTGCGCAAGTTCAGCTTCGAAGGCGGCGACGGCAAGCGCTTCCACGTCACCACCTCCATCGGCATGGCGGTATTTCCCGGCGACGCGCAAACCCTCACCGACTTGATGGCGGGGGTGGATATCGGTCTCTATCGTGCCAAGGAGTTGGGCAAGGATGGCGTCGGCACCGTCGCGTCGGTGAAGGACCGGGTCAAGCGCAGCCGCGATAACCGCGACTACGCCGAACATTTGCGCTCCGCCCTGGCGGAAGAGCGGGTGATTCCCTATTACCAAGCCATCCTTCATTGCCAGAGCGGAGAACTCTTCGCCTTCGAAACCCTGGCGCGGATCATTGAGCCCAACGGCGAGATCATCTCCGCCGGCGCCTTCATCGAAACCATCGAAAAGTACGGTTTGGGCCGGGAGCTGGACCGGGCCGTCATCCGTCAAGCCTTGCAAGCTGTGCGCGTCCGGCTGGACCAAGTGCAGCGCCCCACCCGTCTGTTCATCAATCTCTCCGCCCAGGAAATCCAGGGTCGCGGCATTCTTGGCTTCGCCGAGCAGGTCTGCACCGAGCTAGAAATTCCTCCTGACCATATCGTGTTCGAGATCCTGGAACGGGACGCCATCAGCGACATGACCCATATGCGCAAGTTCCTCACCAACCTGCGGCGCAAGGGCTTCCTCTTCGCCCTGGACGACTTCGGCAGCGGTTACAACTCCTTCCACTATCTACGGGAGCTGTCCTTCAACTATGTCAAGATCGACGGCGCCTTTGTCAAGAACATTCTCAAATCCAAGATCGACTTCGCCCTGGTACGCAACCTGAGCCGCCTATGCCAGGACATCGGCATCCTCACCGTGGCCGAGTACGTGGAGTCGGAAGAAATCCTCCAAGCCTTGCGCGGCATGGGCATTGACTACGTGCAGGGCTTCTACCTGGGCACGCCGGGCCCGCGCCTGAGCGATCCGCCGCTACTGCGGACGCCTTGATTCGCCCAGGCCGCCGCCAGGCTCACGCCGGTTGCCGCAGACGCTGTTCCTGAATGGTGCCGTGGAACTGGTCCAGCATGGCCGGTAGCCAGCGGCCCTGGTAGCCCATCTGGCCGTCTGCATGGACACGGGGCAATTGCCACCAGGGCAAATCCGGATGCAGGTGATGGAGGCCGTGCAGGTTGAAATGGAGGATCAGGCGGGAGGCCCAGCCCGGCAGGGCCAGGTTGCGGGCGTAGTGGGTGTTGTCCAGCGTGGTGCCGTAGTGGAACAGATTGTCCACCAAGCTGATCAGCAACGCCCTGCCCGCCAGGGCCGCCGCCAGCATCCAGGCATGGGCTCCGTAGAGGGCGAAGGCTAGGCCATAGCAGGCCAGAATCAGCACAACGTCCGTCCGCACCGCCGGCAGCGTGGTTGGCTTCAGGATGCGCATGGCAATTGGCTCCACCAGATTGGTGTCCTTGGACAGGCGCCTCATCAGGGCCCGGATCGCCGGCCAGGGCAGGAGGAAGGCCAGCCCGCCCGCCACCTCGGAATAATAGATGCCGCCGCACAGACGAAAGTAGTAATCCAGGCTAAACAGCAGATGGTTGTCCCGCCCTGGCACATAGACTTCCGACCGCTCCCGCGTGGTGCGGCTGAAGGCATGGTGCAGCAGGTGGCCCCGGCGCAGCAGGTCAAAGGGCGCGCCATAGAGCACGGCGTTTACCCGCCCGGCCAGCCGGTTGAACGCCTTGCCTGGGAAGAGCGTCCCGTGCACCCCGTCATGGATGAAGGCCCACCAGGAATTGGTCAGCAGCACGGACGGCAAAAGCAGCCAGCCCCAGGCCGCATTGGTGGGCAGCAGCCACAGCGGCAGCACCAGCAACTGCCCGAACTGCACCACAAGAAAAGTGGCGGCCAGCCGCCCATTGGCGCGGTAGCTCCTCTTGCCATCTTCCGGCGCCGGTCGATGAAGGGCGGGTGTCGACATGGCTTGTCCTCCGCAGTCAGATGTCAGTCCAGCGATTCAAGATGCCGGGGCGACTGTATACGAATTACGAATGCCGGCCAAACTGAAACCCCCTTTCTGCAAGCCGTTGGAGGCGTGGGGAAAGGTGGCCGTATGAGTTCTGTTTTGTCCGAGCCAGGGTTTCGCGGAGATAGTTCCAAAGTAACCAGAATGACATCTATCGCGATATCTTCTCAGACATAATGACTTTGGTATTGCAGGGGTGAAGCCCCTGTTCTGGCCTGAACAAAACGATCACCACCTCATCCTGCCGGAGCTGTCATGAGATTTTCCAAATGTCTTGTTTCTCTTGTCTTCATTGTGGTCGGATTGGCCGCTCGAATCGCCGTAGCACAGACGGCCTACACCATCCAGGAACTGCCTCTTTATCCGCACCAAGGTGCGTTGCTGAGTTCTGCGGAGGCAATCAATAACTCCGGAGTGTCGGTTGGCGTCACCTATGTCAGCGGCCTTGACCAGAAGGGACGTATATGGGACGGTGCGAATTCGGTCAATCTCGTCTTTTCTCCGGACCGGACGATTCCAACCGCCATCAACGACAGTGGTGCGGTAGTCGGTTTCTATACCTAACCCAGCGTCTTCGATAATCGAGCTTTCCTTTTCAATGGTCAGACGAAGACGGATCTGGGTAATCTGGGTGGCAATTATGCTGTGGCCAACGGCCTCAACAATCCGGGCGCGGTTGTGGGCGCTTCAAATTTCGCCAACGGTCAGACCAATGGCTTTGTCTGGCAGAACGGGGCAATGAGCCCGCTGGCCTCCCTCGGCGGCACCTTCAGTACCGGCAATGCGATCAATGATCTGAGTGTCATTGCCGGCGCGGCCACCAATGCCGAGGGAGTCTCCCGTGCCGTCGTCTGGCAGCAAGGCCAGGTTCATGATCTCGGCACCTTGGGAGGCGGGGATTCCAATGCCCAGGATATCAACGAGCACAATCAGGTGACCGGCTATGCGCGGACTGCCGACGACAGCCTTCATGCCTTCACCTGGGCCAACGACACGATGACGGACCTGACACCGGAATTCGCCGGTACTTCCTTCGGCTATGGCATCAATGCGTCGGGCCAGGTGGTCGGTCTGGCGGCGCCTGCGTCGGGTTCTTCATTCGGCTTCCTCTGGGATGGCGCCGCATTCCGGAACTTGAATACGCTTGTTGCGCAGGGTTCCGGCTGGACGATCCTGAGTGCGGACGACATCAATGACGCCGGCCAGATCGTGGGTTCCGGCAGGAATGCCGCCGGCGAATACCGTGCCCTCATTCTCACCCCGGTGCCGGAGCCCGATGCCTACGCCATGGTGCTGCTGGGCCTTGGTCTGATGACCCTGTGCTCGCGCTGGAAGCCGCGGACCTTCACGGACTGACTGTTGCTGGCCGGAATCCCCGCGGGGATTCCGGGTGACGCCTACTTCGGATAGTCCTTCACCGCCTCGGCCCCAGGCATCACCTTGTACACGAACACCGCCCGGTCGATGGGGGTGACCCAGACCAGGCCGTCGCCGATGTGGCCGGTATTGGCCACGGTGACGATGCGGTCCACGATGGCGTCCACCAATTCGTCCGGCGCCACGATCTCGATGCGGGTCTTGGCGGTGTAGTCCGTCAGCTCCTCCTTGATGCTGTGCTTGCTCGGCCCGGTGCGGCTGGGGGAGGAAAGGCCCTCGGCCTTGCTTACCGTCATGCCGGGGAAGCCTGGCACTTCACGCAGGATTTCGCGCAGGGCGGGAAGTTTGTTGGGGCGGATGATGGCCTTGATTTCTTTCATGGGCGATTCTCCTCAGGCTTCGACCGGTTCTTCATCGAACCATTTGTACAGGGTGGGCAGCATGACCAGGGTGAGCAGGGTGGAGGTGATGAGGCCGCCGATCACCACGATAGCCAGGGGGCGCTGCACTTCCGATCCCGGGCCGGTGGCGAACAGGAAGGGGATCAAACCGAGCAGGGCCACGGTGGCGGTCATCATCACCGGGCGGAAGCGCTGGGTGGCACCCTGCACCACGGCCTGGGCGACATCGTAGCCTTCTTCCCGCAGGTTGCGGATGTAGCTCACCAGCACCACGCCGTTGAGCACGGCGATGCCCCACAGGGCGATGAAGCCCACCGAAGCCGGCACCGAGAGATATTCGCCGCTGACGAAAAGCGCGATCACCCCGCCCAAGGAGGCGAAGGGCAGCACCAGGATGATCAGGCCGGCCATGCGCAGGGAGCCGAACAGCAGGAACAGCAGGAAGAAGATGGCGCCGATGGTGACCGGCACGATCACCGCCAGGTGGCCCAGGGCGCGCTCCATGTTCTGGAACTGGCCGCCCCATTCCAGGTAGTAGCCGTCCGGCAGCTTGATCTTGTGCTCCACCTTCTGCTGCAACTCGGCGACGAAGCCGCCCAGGTCGCGGTCCTTGACGTTCACCCCGACCACGATGCGGCGCTTGCCCAACTCCCGGCTGATTTGCGAAGGACCGTCCAGCACCTGGATCTTGGCCACGTTTTCCAGGTTCACCTGGGCGCCGTTGGGGGCCGAGATGATGAGGTTGCGGATGGCTTCGATGTCGTTGCGGAAACGTTCCGGCAGCCGTACCACCCCGGCGAAGCGGCGTTCGCCTTCGAAGACCTGGGTCGCCTCCTTGCCGCCGATGGCCGTTTCGATCACGTCGTGCACGTCGCTGGCGTTGAGGCCGTAGCGGGCGATGGCCTGGCGGTCGATGTCGATGGACAGGTACTGCTGCCCCGTCACCCGCTCCACCTTCAGGTCTTGCGCGCCGGGGATGGTTTGCGCCACTTTGGCGATTTCCTCCGCCTTCTTTTTCAGCATCTCCAGGTCGTCGCCGAAGACCTTGATGGCCACGTCGGAGCGCACGCCGGTGACCATTTCGTCCACCCGGTCCGAGATCGGTTGGGCCATCACGATCTGCACCCCGGGCAGGGCCTTGAGCTTGTCCCGCAAGGCTTCGGCGATGTCGTCCTGGTTCCAGCCCTTGGGCCATTCGCTGCGGGGCTTGAGGCTGACGATGGGGGAGGATTCGTTCTGCCCCTGGGGATCAGCGGGGGATTCGCCACGGCCCACGCCGGACACGGCGGACTTGACGCCGGGCACCTGCATCACCAGCTTCATCGCCTCCATTTCCATCTTCACCGATTCCTCCAGGGAGATGTTGGGCACCCGGTTGATGCCCGGCACGATGGAGCCTTCCTTCATCTCGGGGATGAAGGCGGTGCCGAGGAAGGGGAACAGGGCCAGGGTGAACAGCAGCAGGCCGCCGGCCGTCATCAGGGTCTTTTTCTGATTGGCCAGGGCCCAATGCAGCAGCTTCAGGTAGGGCCGTTTCATGGCGGCGATGGCGCGGGTTTCATGGTCGCCGTGGCCCACCTCCACTTTAAGCAGGTAGGAGGACAGCACCGGCGACAGGGTGAGGGACAACACCAGGGAGATGAACAGGGCGATGGCGATGGTATAGGCCAGGGGCGCGAACATCTTGCCCTCCATGCCTTCCAGGGTCATCAGCGGCAGGAACACCAGGATGATGATGCCGACGCCGAAGATCACCGGGGTCGCCACTTCCTTCACGGCGTTGAAGATAACGCGCACCCGGGATTCGCCGTGTTCGTTGTTGCCCAGGTGGGCGAAGGCGTTTTCCACCACCACCACCGAGCCGTCCACCATCAGGCCGATGGCGATGGCGAGGCCGCCGAGAGACATCAGGTTGGCGGAAAGGCCGTAGTGGTTCATCACCATGAAGGTCATCAGGGGGGTGAGGACCAAGGTCGCCACCACCACCACGGCGGAGCGGATGTCGCCGAGGAAGATGATGAGGATGGCGATGACGAACACCACGCCCTCCAGCAGCACCTTGACCACGGTGTGGATGGCGGCGTCCACCAGCTCGGAACGGTCGTAGAAAGGGGTGATCTTCAAGCCGTCCGGCAGCATGCCCTTGGCGTTGATCTCCGCCACCCTTTCCTTGATGCGGGAGACGATTTCCTTGGCGTTGCCGGCGCGGATCATCATCACCACACCGCCCACGGATTCGGTGACGCCATTCTTCACCACCGCCCCGGCGCGGACGCCGGTGCCGATCTTCACCTCGGCCACATCGCGCACGTACACCGGCGTGCCGCCCACTTCCTTGAGCACGATGGCGCCCACGTCGTCCAGGTTCTTGATCAGGCCGACGCCGCGGATCAGGTATTGCTCGGCGAAGTGAGGCAGTACGCCGCCGCCGGAATTGGCGTTGTTGCGCGCCAGGGCTTCATACACCTGCTGGATGGAAAGCTGGTAATGGCGCAGCCGGTCGGGGCTGACCAGCACCTGGTACTGCTTTTCATAACCGCCCTGGGAGTTGATTTCCGCCACGCCGGGAATGGAACGGAGCAAAGGTCGCACGATCCAGTCCTGGACGATACGGCGGTCAGTCAGCTCCTTTTCCGTGAGGGCGCGGTCGCCGTCGTCGGGGCGGTCCAGGGTGTATTGGTACACCTCGCCGAGGCCGGTGGATACCGGACCCAGCACCGGCGTCACGCCCGCCGGCATGCGGCTGCCCACTTCCATCAAGCGTTCCATCACCAACTGACGGGAGAAGTAGACATCGGTGTCGTCGGTGAACACCAAGGTGATGAGGGACAGGCCGGGTTTGTTGAGGGAACGCATTTCCGTCAGGGCCGGCAGGCCGGTCATGGCGATTTCCAGGGGCACCGTGACGAAGCGCTCCACTTCCTCCGGGGAACGGCCCGGCGCTTCGGTGGCGATCTGCACCTGGACATTGGTGACATCGGGGAAGGCATCCACCGACAACTTGCGGGCGGCATTGATGCCGAAAGCCAGCAGCACGACGGCAAGCACGGCCACCACCAGCCGTTGTTGGAGGGCGGTACGAACTAGGGATTCAATCATGACGCCTCCTTCGGAAACGTCATGAGCAAGGGGGAACACCCCCTCCCGTCCTCCCCCGCCCGGCGGGGGAGGTGACTAGTCGCCCCCTTCCTTGGGAAGGGGGATGGGGGGATAGCGGTTCCCTTTCCCTGAAGGGGGGGCGTGGATGCGGCGATAGGGACGCCTGGGTGAAGAAAGCTGTTTTGGGACATGTCACGCTCCACCTTCCAACTCCGCCCGCTTGCGCTCGTTGTTCAAATGGAAGGCGCCGTCCACCACGATCTTGTCACCGGCCTTGAGGCCGGAATCCACTGCCCGCAGGCCATTGGACTCCGGACCCAGCTTGACGCTGGTGAGGTGGAATTTCTTGTCTCCGAGGGCGATGAAAACGAAGTCGGCGTTGTCTTCCCGCACTACCGCAGAAGAGGGCACCACCAGCCGGTCCTGGGGCCGCGCCTGGATCAGCATGGTGGCCAGCATGGCGGGTTTGAGGGCGTGGCGGGGGTTTTCCATTTCGGTCCGCACGGTCACCGTGCGGGTTTCCGGATTGACGATGTCGCTGACGAAGATCAGCTTGCCGATCAGGGGTTCGTTGCTCAGGGCAGGGACTTCCACCTGGACGCTCTGCCCGGCCTTGACTTGGTTGCTTTCCGCTTCGGGCACCTGGGCGATGACCCAGACCCGGGACAGATCGGCCACGGTGTACAGGGCGTCGGCGGGTTGCACCACCTGGCCCTTGGCCACCTTGCGTTCCACCACGACGCCGGAAAGGGTGGCCACCACCGGTGAGACGGAGTTGATGCCACCGCTCTTGGCCATCTGGTCGAGGGAGGCGGTGGATACGCCGAGCACCCGCAGCTGGTCGGCGGCGGCGCGCTGTTCGGCCTGGGCGATGGCGTATTCCGATTCCCTTCTTTGCAATTCGGCGGCGCCGATCACATCGGAGGTGAACAGCAGCCTTGCCCGTTCCGCATTCTGGCCTTGCAGCCGCGCTTGGGCGGCGGCCTTCACATAGGCCAACTGGGCGTTGCCCAATTCAACGCTGTGCAATTGCGCCAGGGGCTGGCCCTGGCGTACGGCGTCGCCGGGATTGGCCAGCAGTTCCACCACACGGCCGGTGACCGGCGCGCCGATGCGAGCCACCCGTTGTTCGTCGAAGTCGATGCGGCCGGCCACGCGCAGGGTTTCGCTCACCGGGGCGGTCACCACATCGGCGACCTTGAGTTGCGGCATCAGGGACTCCGGCGCGGTGACCAGATAAGGATCGGCGGCCGGTTTTTCGGCAGCGGTGTCCGCCTTGTCCTTGGTACAGGCGGTCAGGCCGAGGAGGGTGGCGAGGGACAGGGTCAGGAGCAGCTTGGTCTTGCTCATGGAGTGTTTCCTTTGATATTCATTTCAGCTTCCGGCGCGCGCAGGCGGCCGATTTCGATGGCCGCCACCTGCTGGTCGAAGCGGGCGGCGATGAGTTCGTTGCGAGCGGCGCGGTAGACGCGCTGGGCGTCCAGGTAGTCCAGGATGCCGCGCTCGCCGTAGCGGTAGGCGGCTTCCGCCACCTTGAGGGCGGCCTCGGCCTGTTTGACGATGCCCGATTCCAGGGCGGTGACCTGGGCATTGGCGATCTGCCACTGTTGCCAGGCGGCTTCCAGGGTTTGCAGCAGCGCAAATTCCTGTTGCGCTTCCTCGTTGCGGGCCTTGGACAGACGCGCCTCGGCTTCCGCCACGGGGCCGCCTCGCCAGTCCCAAAGGGGCAGGGTGAGCACCAGGCCGACGCGGGAATCGCGGCTGTCCGGGGTTTGGTCGTAACCGCCCTTGATGGCCAGGGCCGGCCAGCGTTGGCTGCGTTCGTGGTCGCGCAGGTTTTCCGCCTGGCGGGTCAGGGCACGGCTCCTGGCTAGTTCCGGGTTGCGCGCCAACAACTCACCGCGCAGGGTTTCCATGGCCGGTACGGCCACACCGTCCTCCAGGCTACCTTCCACTTCAAACGTCGCGGGGAGGGCGGCCCCCACCAGTTGCCGCAGGCTGGCCCGGGTCTGATGCAAACGCAGCTCGGCGCTCTTGGCGGTCTTGCGGGCATTGAGCAGTTCGGTATCCGCCTTGATGGCTTCGAAACGCGGGGATTCGCCGCTATCCACCTTAATCTTGATACGGTTGGCGATCTGCTCCATGGTCACCTGGTCTTCCCAGGCGGCGCGCAGTTCGGCTTCCTGCCGCAGCAGTTCATAGAAGCGGTAACGCAGGCGCGCCAGCAATTCGCTGCGGGACAGTTGCTGCTCCGAGCGGGCGGCGTCGAAGGCTGCGTCGGCGGCCCCGATGCGGGCGCTGCGCACCCAGGGATAGTCGATGCGCTGGGTGATCCAGACGCCTTTGCTATCCCCCTCGGAGGCCCCCGGAACGCGGGCGAGCAGGGTGCCGCGGACGGTTTCCAGTTCCGGATTGGGGAAGGCCCGGGCGGTGCTGATGCCGGCCCGGGCGGCGTCCACCTGGTCGGCCGCGGCTTGCAGGCCCCGGTTGTTTTCCAGGGCCAGGGCGGTGAGCTGGGGCAGGGTATAGCGGATAAAGGAGGACTCCTGGCCGTGACCCAGGGGCGGCAGGAGCAAGAGACAGCAGGTTGCGACCCGGTAGAGGGCGCGAACCAAGGTGCACGGCGTTGTGCGCGATGGGTGTTTCATGTTGGCTTCCGTTCAAGCTGAAGGCGGACGGCGCTCCAGGCGTTCGCAGGAACGCCGGAGGAGAATCGCAAGGGCTATGCCAGTATCGACAGGCGAGCGTCAGGAACGGGAAGCAGGGGGGCGCAGCAGGGGCTGCCCATAGTGGGGAGGCAGCAGAGTGGGCGGGGGAGGAAAGTTCGCTGCCAAGGGATGGGGAACATTTTCCCCAGCGGCGGAAGGGCGCAGCAACTGCTCAAGATCGAAGGAATCATCCGCCAGATCAAGGGCGGTGGCGGCCGGGTCCGGTGCGTGGTGCGATGGGTTTAGCGAAGAGCCGCACCAATCCGGTGCGTGATCGCTCAGGGTGTCCGCCAGGGCCAAGATCGGGCCCGTCGCCCCAAGGGCAAGCAGCACCACCGCCAAGAGGCGGGCGATGAAAGTGCGTAAGGAGCAATGGTGGGCATGCATGGCGGAACGAGACTATTGCACTGCGACAAAGTTCCGTCAAGCTTGCAGACAGGTGGGGGACGGGGAGAACACGGAGGGCGGGGCGAACCCCTCGGGTATACTTTCCGGTCTTATGCGATCCCTATCCAAATTCCTGTCGACCTTGTCGATGGCAGGTGCGCTGCTGGGGGTTCTCCCGGCCTCGGCCCAGACCCTTCCCCCGCCCTCCCTGGCCGCTTCCGCCTGGTTGTTGGTGGATCACGCTTCCGGCCAGGAACTGGTGGCCAATAACGCGGACAAGCGGGTGGAACCCGCTTCCCTGACCAAGCTGATGACCGCCTATCTCAGCTTCGGCGCCCTCAAACAGGGCAAGCTCAAGCCCGATCAGGTATTGCCGGTGTCGGAAAGGGCCTGGAAGATCGATGGCTCGCGCATGTTCATCGAGCCGAGAAAGCCGGTGACGGTGGACGAACTGGTGCACGGCATGATCATCCAGTCCGGCAACGATGCCTGCATCGCCCTGGCGGAAGCCATTGCCGGTTCCGAGGAAGCCTTCGTCGCCCTGATGAACCGGGAGGCCCAGCGCTTGGGCCTGAAGGACACCCACTTCGTGAACGCCACCGGCCTGCCCGATCCCCAGCACTATTCCACGGCGCGGGATCTGTCCCTGCTGGCCCGGGCCATCATCCGCGACTTTCCCGAGTACTACCCCATCTACTCCACCAAGTCCTACACCTACAACAAGATCACCCAGCCCAACCGCAACCGTCTGTTGTGGCTGGACCCGACCGTGGACGGCATGAAGACCGGCCATACCGAGAGCGCCGGCTTCTGCCTGATCGCTTCCAGCAAGCGCGGCCTGCGCCGGCTGATTTCCGTGGTGCTGGGCACCGAATCCGACAACGCCCGCGCCCAGGAATCCCTCAAGCTGCTCAACCACGGCTATCTGGCTTTCGATGCCTACAAGCTCTACGACAAGGGCCAGGCCATTGCCAAGCTCAGGACCTACAAGGGCGCCAGCCGCACCGTGGGCGCCGGCTTCGATCAGGATTTCGTGGTCTCTCTGCCCAAAGGCGTGCCCCTGGACCGCCTCAAGGTGCAGCTCACCAGCCGCCAACCCCTGATCGCGCCGGTGGCTGCCGGGTCGGTGGTCGGCACCCTGCGCCTGACCCTGGACGACCGTTCCCTGGGGGATTTCCCGGTGACGGCCCTGGAGGACGTGCCCGTGGCCGGCCTGTTCGGCCGCAGCTGGGACGCCCTCAAGCTGTTCTTCCAATAGCGCTGCGGCCATGGCTTTGGTTTATCTCAACGGCACCCTGGGCCCCCTGGAGGAGGCCAAGGTGTCCGTCATGGATCGCGGCTTCCTGTTCGGCGACGGCATCTACGAAGTGATTCCCGTCTACGGCCGCAAGCCTTTCCGCTTGGAGGAGCACCTCAAGCGCCTGCGCCGCAGCCTGGAGACAGTGCGCATCGCCAATCCCCACAGCGACGAAGAATGGCGTTGCCTGCTGGCGCCGGTGATCGCGGCGGCGGAGTCCGAAGACCAGTCCCTGCTGATCCAGGTCACCCGCGGCGCGGCGCCCGTGCGCAACCACGCCTTTCCCCAGGTGGCCACCCCCACGGTGTTCATCCTCGCCGAGCCCCTCAATCCCCCCGACGCCGCCCTCAAGGCCAGCGGCGTGGCGGCGGTGTCGGCGGCGGACAACCGCTGGCTGCGTTGCGACATCAAATCCATTGCCCTACTGGCCAACTGTCTGTTGCGGCAGAAAGCGGTGGACGCGGGCTGTGCCGAGACGGTGATGTTCCGCGACGGCATCCTCACCGAGGGCGCGGCGGCCAATATCTTTGTGGTGAAGAACGGCGTGCTGCTGGCGCCCCAGAAAAACCACCTGATGCTGCCCGGTATCACCTACGACGTGGTGCTGGAACTGGCGGCCCAGCACGGCCTGGCGACGGAAGTACGGGACATCACCGACGCCGAAGTGCGGGCTGCCGACGAACTGTGGCTGACTTCCTCCACCCGGGAAATCCTGCCCATCGTCACCCTGGACAGCCGCCCGATTGCAAACGGTCGTCCCGGCCCCATCTATGCCGCCATGGAAAACTGGTACCAACAATTCAAGACCGAGGTGATGCGCCATGGCGGATGAAACCCTTCTCGAGTTTCCCTGCGACTTTCCCCTCAAGATCATGGGGGCCACCCGCGACGGCTTCGCCCAGGCCGTGGTGGAAGTGGTGATCAAGCACGCGCCGGATTTCGATGCGGCCTCGGTGGAAATGCGCCCCTCCAAGGCGGGCAACTACTTGTCCCTCACCTGCACCGTGCGCGCCACTTCCAAGGCCCAACTGGATGCCCTGTACATGGAATTGACGGGGCATCCGTGGGTCAAGATCGTCCTGTGAGTTCCCCCATCGCCGTGCGGCGCCTGGGTCGGGCGGAGTACGCGCCCACCTTCAAGGCCATGCAGGATTTCACCGCGACACGCACGGCGGAAACGCCGGACGAGCTGTGGCTGGTGGAGCATCCGCCGGTGTTCACCCAGGGCCTGGCCGGCAAGGCGGAACACCTGTTGCAGGATGTGGGCATTCCGGTGACCCAGATCGACCGGGGCGGCCAGGTCACCTACCACGGCCCCGGCCAGATCGTGGTCTATCTGCTGCTGGACCTGCGCCGTCGCGGCTTCAAGGTGCGCGAGCTGGTGCATCGCATGGAGCAGGCCCTGATCGACTGTGTGGCCCATTACGGCGTGAAGGCGGAAAGGGTGGAAGGGGCGCCCGGGGTGTACGTGCAGGGCGCCAAGGTCGCCGCCCTGGGCCTGCGCATCAAGAACGGCTGCAGCTACCACGGCCTGTCCCTCAACGTGGACATGGACCTGTCCCCCTTCAAGGCCATCAACCCCTGCGGCTATGCGGGTTTGGAGGTGATCCAGTTGCGCGATCTTGCCGATCCGGGCAAGCTGGCGGACGTGCAGGAGATCCTTCTTTCCTGCTTACAAGAACAATTGAAAGAAAGCACATGAGCGAACGCGGCATCAAGCAAAAAGGCGAAGCCAAGACGGCCCGCATCCCCATCAAGATCGTGCCCCTGGAGCAGGCCCTGAAAAAGCCGGACTGGATTCGGGTCAAGGCCGGTTCCAACGCCACCCGCTTCAACGAAGTGAAGCAGATCCTGCGCGACCACCAGCTGCATACCGTGTGCGAGGAAGCCACTTGCCCCAACATCGGCGAATGCTTCGGCAAGGGCACCGCCACCTTCATGATCCTGGGCGATATCTGCACCCGCCGCTGCCCTTTCTGCGACGTGGGCCACGGCAAGCCCTTGCCGGTGGACGAGGCCGCCGCCGAGAAATTGGGCCGCACCATCGCCGCCCTCAAGCTCAAGTACGTGGTCATCACCAGTGTGGATCGGGACGACCTGCGGGACGGCGGCGCCCAGCATTTCGTGGATTGCATCAGCGAGACCCGCAGCCGTTCCCCGCATACCCAGATCGAAGTGTTGGTGCCGGATTTCCGCGGCCGCCTCGACATCGCCCTGGACATCTTCGCCGCTGCGCCGCCGGACGTGATGAACCACAACCTGGAAACCGTGCCGCGACTCTACAAGCAGGCCCGCCCCGGCGCCGATTACGCCCACTCCCTGCAACTGCTCAAGCAGTTCAAGGCGCGCCACCCCGATGTGGCCACCAAATCCGGCCTGATGGTGGGCATCGGCGAGACCGACGAAGAGATCCTCCAGGTCATGCGCGACTTGCGCGATCATGACGTGGACATGCTGACCATCGGCCAGTACCTGGCGCCGTCCGGCCACCACCTGCCGGTGCTGCGCTATGTGCATCCCGACACCTTCAAGATGTTCGAGGCCGAAGCCCATAAGATGGGTTTCAGGAACGCCGCCTGCGGTCCCATGGTGCGTTCCAGCTACTGGGCGGATCAACAGGCCCATGGCGCAGGCGTATGAGGGCCTAATTGTGCTAAGTTTCCACCAAAGAAAAGACGAGGCCTGAGACCGGCCGCCGGCCGTAAAAAGGGTCCTGGAGGGGACATGCCGCGTCGCTAAACTACGCAGGTCGTCATTGTTTCCCCTGCAATCAAGCCGGATACCGTTGATGAGCCAGGACGCACAAAATCCATATCCAGCAGGACGGGACGCAGACCCCGATCAGCGGCGGCAAGAAGACCGTTTTGCCCTGCTGGCGGAAAACCTGCCGGAGAGTTTCTGGCTGATCGATGTCGCCGAGCGACGCATCGTCTATGCCAACAAGGCCTACGAAACCTTGTGGGGCGCCAGCCGGGAGGAGTTGTTCCAGGACCGGTTTTCCTGGCAGAAGTACATACACCCTGACGATATGGAGCGCATCAAGGCCGCGGTAAAACGCCATCGCTACGGCGGCGTGGATGAACGGGTTCGCATCCTGCGGCCGGACAATTCCTTGCGTTGGATACACCTGAAGAGTTTCGCCGTGGGCGACGGTGCGGTCCCTCACAGCGTGGGCGGCATGGCCTTCGATGTGACGGCCCAGGTGCAGCAGCAGGCGGTGCTGGAACAGGAGCGGAATGCCCAACGCCTGGCGGCGGGACTGAAGAAAAGCGTGCTCG
>RXJP01000066.1 GCA_003963315.1 Rhodocyclaceae bacterium
GCTTGATGGGGGTTCTTGCCCAGGGCCATTTGCCGTTCGATGTTTTCGATTTCCACCGTGGCATCGTCCACCAGGATGCCTACTGCCAGGGCCAGACCACCCAGGGTCATGAGGTTGATGGTTTCGCCGATGAGGTAGAGCACGATCAGTGACGAGGCGATGGAGAGCGGTATGGACACGGCGATGATGCAGGTGCTGCGCCAATTGCCGAGGAAGAGCAGGATCATGGCTGCCGTGAGGCTGGCCGCGATCAAGGCTTCGTGCAGTACGTTGCCGATGGCGGCGCGAACGAAGATGGACTGGTCGAACATGAGTTTGATGTCCACTTCCTTCGGCAGCTTGTCGAGTAGCTTGGGAATGGCGTCCTTGACGTAATCCACAACTTCCAGCGTGGAGATGCCCCCCACTTTCAACACCGAGTTGATGACGCCCCGTTCTCCGTTCTGGCGAGCGATGGTGGTGGCGGGAGTGAAACCGTCGCGGACGTTGGCGACGTCCCGTAGCAGTATGGTGCGTCCGTTGATCGTGCGTAGCGGAATCTCGCCGATGCGTGGGATGGAGGCGATGGCACCGTTGAGCGAAACCTCGTATTCGCTACCGCCCAGCTTGATTGTGCCGGTGGGCAGGATCAGGTTCTGGTTGCCCATGGCAGCGACGATGTCGGCTGGGGTGAGGTTGTTGGCAAGCAGTGCCTGACTATCCAGGTCCACCGATACCTGGCGTCCTTTGGCACCATAGGGATAGGTCAGGGAGACGCCCTTCTTCGAGGTAATCAAGGGCCGGATGACGGTCCCCGCCAGGTCGCCGAGTTCCGTATCCGAGAGGGTGTCGCTGGAAAGCCCCAGTTGGATCAAGGGCAGGTCGGTGGCTGAATATTGACGCACCCTTCCCGGCTGGACACCTTGGGGCATGGAACGATAGGCGGCGGTGGTGCTCATCAGCACCTGGTTCATGGCGCTGCGGATGTCGGTGCCTGGTTGAAAGAACACCTTGACGATGGAAAAGCCGCCAAAGGACACCGACTCGGAATGTTCGATGCCGTCCACGGCCATCGACAATTCCCGCTCGGCGATACGGGTCACGCGGTCGCCGACTTCCCTGGGGGAGAGTCCGCGGTATTCCCAGATTTCCGCGACGACGGGAATGTCGATGGCGGGAAGGATGTCTGTCGCCATGTTGCGCAGGACATAGGGGAGGGAAAGCAGGATGAGCAGTGCCGCCACGATGAAGGTGTAGGGGCGACGCAGGGCAATGTTGACGATCCACATAGCGGTTTAAATGGTTGGTGGTGTCGAAATGCACCACTACCGTTCGTGTTGAGCGTCCCCCAAGGGGACTTCCTACGGGCGTAGCAGGCGAAGTCGAAACACGAGATATGTCGACTCATCACGCCCTTCGACTTCGCGCTACGCGCTACGCTCAGGGCGAACGGGGGGCAAATGGGAGAGCCTTAGGCCGCCAGCGTCTCCTCCTCCCGTTCAATGCCGAAATCGGACAGGATGTCTTCCTTGATGCGGACGAAGTCCAGGGCCGTGCGATTGCGGGGTCGTTCCAGCCCCACCGGCACCACTCGCCGAATACGGCCGGGCCGGGGCTCCATGACTACCACCCGGTCGCTCAGGTACACCGCTTCTTCCACGTCGTGGGTGACCAGGATCATGGTGATGCCTTCGGTTTCCCAGATATGTTTCAGCTCATTCTGGAGTTTGTATTTGGTCATGGCGTCGAGGGCGCCGAAGGGTTCGTCCAGCAGCAGCACTTCCGGGCGGTTCACCAGGCCCCGAGCAATGGCAACCCGTTGCGACATGCCGCCGGAGAGTTGATGGGGATAGGCTTTTTCAAAGCCGGTAAGGCCGACCAGGTTGATGTGTTCGAGGATAGAGCGGGTTTTTTCCCGTTCCGACAGGGTGGCGTTCTGCAAAGCCAAGCCGATATTCTGTTCGACGGTAAGCCAGGGGAAGAGGCGATGCTCCTGGAAGACGATGCCCCGATCCAGGCTTGTCCCGGCAATCTGCTTGCCGTCCAACAGAATTTCGCCTTGGTAGTCGTTTTCCAAGCCGATGATGAGGCGCAGCAGTGTCGACTTTCCGCAGCCGCTGGTGCCGACGATGCTGATGAATTCACCGGGGGCGACGGAAAGGGATACATCCTCCAATACCTTGAGGGGGCTTCCCTTGACGCTATATTGCTTGCTCAGCTTGTTGATGGTGAGAGTGCCTGCGTGGGCCATGACGGACTCCGGTGATGCTGAAAGGTTAGGAATGATTGCCGCGCCAATGGAGCAGACGGGCTTCGATATGGTTGGCGGCAGTGTTGAAGACCAGGCCGACCAGGCCGATCACCAGCATGCCTACCAGGATCAGGTCCACGTGAAAGCTGGCGCGGCCTCGGATCACGGCGAGGCCGATGCCTTCGCCCACGCTGGCGAGGATGAACTCGCCGCCAACGGTGGCCAGCCAGGCGTAAATCAGCCCCAGGTGAAGGCCGGCGATGATCTGGGGAGAGGCTGCGGGCAGCACCAGGCGGAACAAGGCCTGGCGGGGAGTGAATCCGTAGACCCGGGCCACTTCGCTCTGGCTCTTGGCGATATTGCGTATGCCTTCCAGGGTGCCTAGCGCCACCGGATACAGGGTGGATAGGGCAACGAAGACCACCTTGGCCAGATCATCGCGACCGAAAAAAGCGGAGATCAGGGGAATCCAGGCGAACAGGGAGATGTGCTTGAGGCTGTGGAAGGTGGGGCCAAAGACGGCATCGGCAAAGCGCGAGACGCCTAGCAGCACGCCGAGGGCGATGCCCAGCAGGGCGCCCAGCAAGAAGCCGCTGCCGTCCCGCCACAGGCTGGCCTGGAGACCGCTCACCAACTCGCCACTGAGGAACCATTTCCAACCGGCGGCCACCACATCCACCGGCGGCACGATGATGCGGGTGTCCACCCACTGGACATCGGTGACAAATTGCCAGGCCACCAGAAACAGGGCGGGCAGCACCAGGCCGCGGGGATCGAAAGTCAGGGCGGAAATTTTTTCTTTGAAGGCCATGGCTCAGTACCCTTTCGGCGACAGGCGGCTGAAGTGCTGTTCGAGGCGAGTCAGGGCCAGGTCGAAGAGCAGGCCGATGAGGCCGATGGCCGCCATGCACACCATCACCACATCCAGTTGCATCAGATTGCGGGAGTACACCAGCAGATAACCGAGGCCTTCGCTGGAAGCCAGCAGCTCGACAAACACCAGGGCCAGCCAGGCTTGCATGCCACCCTGGCGAACGCCGCCGAGAATGGCCGGCAGGGCTGCGGGTAGGGCGATGTGCCACAGGGTCTGACGGAAGCTGAAGCCGTAGATGCGGCCCACTTCCATCAGCTTGACGGGCACGTTCTGGATGCCTTTGTAGGTGGCCACGGCGAAGGGCACGATCACCGCCACGGTGATGGTGGCGATCTTCAGGGCTTCGTCGATGCCGAAAAAAATGATCATCAAGGGCGACCAGCCGATGACGGGGAATTGGGAGAGCAGGGAAAAACTGGGATAGAGATAGGCCTTGGCCCGGGGCGAGAGGCCCATGGCAAAGCCGAGGGCGAGTCCGCTGCCGCCACCCAGCAGCATGCTCCACAGCACGCGTTTGAGGCTCACCAGCGCCTGGCCGAGCAGTTCGCCGGAAGCCGCCATTTCTTTCAGGCTTTCCCAAACGAAGGCCGGGTCCGGCAACAACTGAGGCGGCAGCCAGACATGGACGGTAGCAACTTTCCACAAGGCGAGGAGGAGCAGGGGGAACACCATGCCGATGGCCAGCCGACGCAGCGCCGGCAAGATGTTTTCTTGTCCGGGCAGATGCAAAGGCGGTAGCCGGGCCTCCACGGATTCCAAGGAAAGGGGTTTCTCTATGCTTTGCAGAGTGCTCATGACTGCAACCTCGTATTCGGTTCGGGACAATTTCAAACCGATGCCCCGCATGCCGAAAATCGGGATGCGGTGCATCGGGACCACTAGGCGGGTGGCTTACTTGGCACCGCTTTTTTTCTTGCGTACGGCGTTGCCGTCGAATTCATCCCAGAATCCTTCCAGCTTCTCTTCTTTGAGGGCCGTGTTCAGATACTTGGGTTCGATCCAGCCTTCGAAGGGAACATCGCGCCGGATGAAACGGAATTCCTTGGCTTCGGCAATGGAGTTCTTGATGAAGGTGGTGTAGTACTCGTCCAGCAAGGGGTTCTGCCGATCCCGCAATGCGGTGTCCTTGTAGTCCTCCTTGAAGTCGGCGTAAGGGGTGCCGCTCTTGGCCCAGAGGCGGAAGATTTCATCCCGGTTTTTTTCGTCGGCAGACCAGGCGGCGGTACGAACCAAGGCCGAGACAAACCGCTGTACGATCTGGGGGTACTTGGCTTCAAACTCCTCGCTCACCCAAAGATTGCCGGGGGGATTCACCTTGGGGTCGTCCACCAGATAGATGCGGCGGACAAGACCCCGCGCCACGAGATCCTTGGAGGAGGACAAAGCTGCATCCACGTCGCCGGTGGACAGGGCTGCGGTTTGGGAGTCGGAATTCATGTCGATCAGCTTGATCTCCTCTTCCTTGATGCCGAACTTCTTGAGTACGCGGTTAAGCACCAACTGGGTGGCCGTGCCTTTTTGTACCGTCCACTTCTTGCCTTTCAGGTCTTCGATGGTGCGGGCGGGAGAAGAGGTGGGGACAACGACATAGGTCTTGTCGAATTGCTGCCGCTTCATGATGATGCGGGTGCGTAGGCCGTTGGAGCGGGCGACAATCAGCGGTAGATCGCCCTGGGAGGCGAAGTCCACTTTCTTCAGGGCCAGGGCTTCATTGGTGGCCGGGCCAGCGCCTACGAAGAAGGTCCATTCGACCTTGATGCCATCCTTGGCGAATTCTTTTTCCAGATCACCGCGTTGATGCGCGGTGGTCAGAATGGAGCCGCTAGAGGCAGGCTTGCCGCCGGTACCGGCACCGGAAACGGCAACGCGGATAACCTTGGGGTTTTCTTGGGCCGAGGCAGTCAATGTTGCACCGAAAGCAAGAAGTGCCGCGAAGGTGAGAGTGAAAGTCTTTTTCATGGTCATGTTCTCGTGTTTTCCCATTGGCTAGCTTTAGAAGCCGTACTGGAACAGGGCGGTGAGGTCGGAAGCGGAGGTCTTTCCCGAGCCGTTGGGATAGGTGGTGCGGGTAAAGCCCAATTGCAGCTTGGTGGTCTGGGCGAAGAAGTAGTTGTAGCCGACGGTTCCCTTGAAGATTTCATCCTTGGCCGCGTAGACGTTGGGGTCCCAACGGTCGAAGCGGTAATAGACCTGGGAAGTGGTTGGCCAGAAGTCGTCGTATTTGCCGACCTGGTTCAGGTTCTTAGACCATTGGGCGATATCGCCGAAGTTGTAGAACACGGTCAGCACCTGGCCGGAACTCTTGATCGGCTGGGTACCCCGGTAGTTGGCCGCAGCGGGCACCAGCAAGGCGTCATCCACGCCGTCGGCGCGCTCGTAGGTCACGCCAATGGGGTTGTGGTTGTAGTAGATGTCGATGCCTTTTCGGCTGCTGTGAGCAGCGTCAGCGACCACGTTGTTGGCGGTGTTGGTGAGAACCTTCCAGCCCGAGTAGTAAGAAGCGCCGAACTTGAGTTCACGGAAAGGGCTGTTGTAGTCCACCGGCAGGGTGAAGGCGACACGGCCCAGCCAATCCTTGCGAGTGTTGTCGTCGGCGGTGTTGTCACCGTTGCCGTTCACTACGCCGATGGCGTATTCGATCAGGGGCGCACGGTAATTGAAGCCGTAGTCCACGGTGGGATTCCAGTCGCCCCGGAGCACGACACCGATCTGACGCTTGCCCAATTGACTGAGGGCGCTGGTGCCAAGGAACTGTGCCGTGGAGACAGTGGGTTTCAGCTCGTCTGAGACTTGCGCTTCCAGGCCGAAGGGGATTTTCTGTTGACCGAAGGTGACGGTCAGTTTGGGATCCTCAAGACCGCCGTTGGACTTCACCAGCGAGTACTGTAGATAAACGTCGGTCAGCTTGATGACGCTGTCCCCGGGAGCAGGGGAGTTGGTGCTGGCGGCGCCGTTGGCAAACTTGGGGTTGGCCAGGGAGAGCCCCAACTTGTAATCCCAGTTGCGGCCTTCGTCATAGTCCTTATATAGGTTGCCGGCGAAACTGAGGGTGGCACTGGCGTTGAAGGAATTTTCCGCCGGGGTCCCGTAAGGGCGATTGGATGTGGCGGCAGAAGGCAGTGTGGATGCGGTATAGCTGCCCGTCAGGGTGCCGCCGATGGTGACACCCCGGGTGGACAATGCCGTGTTGTACTGGCGGTCGCGGGCGACGCTGTATTTGTAGTCCTCCAGGTCCGACTTGAGACCATCCAAGTCGGTTGTCGTGGCGTATTCCACTCCGGTGGGCAAGGCTTCCTTGGTCTTAGCCAGGCTCTCCGATTGGTCCTTCACCTGCTTTTGCAGGGATTCCACGGTGGCACGCAGGGCTTGAATCTGCTTCAGCAACTCATCCGCGGTGGGTTGCGCTGCCGCAGCGCCGCCGGCCATGGCAATCAGTCCGACGCCAATGGCGCTCTTGAACTGTCGGTTCATTTTTTTCTTCACACATCACTCCCGTTAGTCGGTTTGCGGCGAGGCCGCACCAGAAATTGCCAGCTCTGTTTTTGCCCAATGCCTCGGGGAAAAATAAAAGCTGTCATCCAGCTTTCGACAGCAGGGACTGTGCCATCTTGTAATGCATTGATTTATATGGGGCGGTGGCGCCGGTCTGATGGTGCGGCAGCAGGCCGGCAGTCGTTGCTGCTGCCCCAGCAGCAACGACTGCTGGGTCAAAGACCCGAGATGTATTCCGCCAGGGCTTCGATGTCGGCGTCGCTCAGGTTTTTGGCGATGGTGTTCATCACCTCCCCTTCGCTGTTCTTCCGCTGGCCGGAGCGCCAGTTGAGCAATTGTTCCCGCAGGTAGATTTGATGCTGGCCGCCGATGAGGGGATAGGCGGCGCTGGCACCGCTACGGCCATCTATGCCATGACAAGTCTTGCAGGCAAGGAGATTGCGCTTCCAGTCGCCATTGGCGAAGATTTCCTTGCCCTCGGGATTGGACTTCTTGCCGCTGCCGCGCATCTTGTCCTGGCTGGAATAGTAGGCGGCGATGTCCGCCAGATCCCGTTCCGGCAGGCCGCTGGCCATGGCGCTCATGATGGGATGCTCCCGTTCGCCGGATTGAAAGTTCTTCAACTGTTTGAACAGATAGGGTGCCTGCTGCCCCGCCAGCTTGGGTACGCCGACAGAGGTGCTGTTGCCGTCGGCGTTGTGGCACTCCTGGCAGAGATGGGTTTCCGATTTGATTCTTCCGGCGGCGGCATTGCCGCCACCGAGGCGTTTCAGCATCAGCTCGGGGGTTTCTTCGTCGTGGGCATACGTACTGCTGACAACCAACAGACCGAGGATGGAAAACAGAACAGGGTTTTTCATGATGCTGGATAACTGAAGGTTGGTTCCTGCTGAGGCGGGGCGGAATGTGGGGACGACATGCTTCGCCCGGAAAAGGAAAATCCTCCAGGGTGAGCGGAGGATTTTCGGTGATGGGAAAACGCGTTCGGTTTAGCGTTGGGCGGCGATTCTCTGTACGGCCTCCAGGGCCTTCTCCACGTTGGTGGCGGGGGCCAATCCACCCAGGGTGGCGGCTATCTTGCCATCGGGGGTGACAATGAAAGTGGTGCGCTCGGTATAGCCGTGATCGATGTCCTGGCCGCGGGTGTCCTTCTTGCCGGGGGAGGCTTCCCGCACGCTGAGATCGTAAGCCTTGGAAATCTTGCCGCCCTCGTCGGAGGCGACGGCCACCTTTCCGGCGCAGTATTCCGGATCGGCGGAGAAGTCGTTGAGGCGGGCGATGCTGTCCTGGGAAACCCCGATCACCGTGGCGCCGGCGGCCTTGAACTTGTCGTAATTGACGGCAAAGGTATGGGCCTGGATGTTGCAGCCATTGGTATAGGCGGAGGGGTAGAAGTACAGCACCACCGGGCCCTTCTTCAAAGCATCTTTCAATACGAAGTTGAAGGCCTTGCCTGCGAGGGAGGCCGGGGCTTTGAAGTCGGGAGCGGTGTCTCCGTCCTTGAGGGCAGCCACGGCCGAGGCTGCGACCAGGGCAAGGGGCAGAATACTCAATCGGATTTTTTTCATGGAATCTCCTGGGGCCTAGGATCAGGCGTCTTTTTTGTAGATGCTATGGCAGGTTTTGCAAGTTTTCGACATCGTGGTGGCGATTTCGTTCGCGTGGTCGAAGTTTCGCGTGACGATGTCCTGGCCTACCTGAAGGCTAAGCTCCCGGCTTTTCTTGGCCAGGGAAACGGCGTCGTCGGCACCGCCCTTTTGTGTGTAGAACGCCTCCACCTTGGCGAACATTTCCGCCAGTTCCTTGGCGTCCAGGGTACCGGCCTTGATGTCCTTGAGGGCAATGTTGGAAGTGAGGCTCTTGGTGCTGTCCTCAATGTTCTGCATCAGATCCTGATCCATCTCGATCTGCGCTGAAACAGCCATGCCGGTAAAGGCAAGGAGAAACAGAAAAACGGATTTCTTATACATGGTCGCTGCGGGGATAAGGCTTTTTATAAGTCGGTGATATGCCGCAAGTCCAGGGCATAGTTCTGGACTTGCGGCAGGATGTCCCGATTGGGATCAGGCGATCAGTTCCTTGATTACCTTGCCGAACACCACGGTGGGCCGCTCCGAGCGACCCTTGTTGATGAAAGTGACCTTGAGGTGATCGAGGCCCAGTTGATTGAGGATGGTGGCGTGAAGGTCGTAGGTGTCCACTGCCGTGTCCTTGTCGGCGATCTGTAGGCCAACCTCATCGGTGGCACCGTGGGTGTAGCCGGCCTTGATACCGCCACCGGCGATCCACTGGGTGTAACCCCAGGGATTGTGGTCGCGGCCGGTACCGGACTGGCCGTAGGAGGTGCGCCCGAACTCCGAGGTCCACACCACTAGGGTGGATTCCAGCAGGCCGTGGGCTTCCAGGTCGGCCAACAGACCCGCGATGGGTTTGTCCACGCCTTTGGCCTGGGCGGCGTGATTCTTTTCGATGTCGTTGTGGGCATCCCAGTCCCGCACACCGTTTACTTCGCCAGATACCACATGAACGAAGCGCACGCCCCGTTCCACGAGGCGACGAGCCCGAAGCAGATTGGTGCCGTAGTCGTTGGTTTCCTTTTCGCCGATACCGTAAAGGGCTTTGGTGGCTTCGCTTTCCTTGGTCAGGTCCACGGCTTCGGGGGCGGTGGATTCCATTTGGTAAGCCAGTTCGTAGGATTGGCTGCGGGCCTGGAGTTCAGTGTCTTCGGGATAACGGCTGTTGCGGTGCTCGTTGAGTTTCTTCAACAGATTGAGATTGTCCCGTTGCTGGGCGGCCGTCATCAGTTCCGGACGGTCCAGATTGAGGATGGGGGAGGCGCCGAGACGGAAGGGCGTGCCCTGATATACGGCGGGGAGGAAGCCGGAGCTGTAATTCACCGAGCCGCCTTCAAGGCCGCGACCGCCGCTGGAGAGCACCACGTAAGCGGGCAGGTCGGGATTGCCGGAACCCAGGGCGTAGGTAATCCAGGCCCCCAACGCGGGACGCCCAGGCACCACATCGCCGGTGTTGAGTTTGAGGATGGAGATGTTGTGAGTGGCACCCACGGTGACGCTGGACTTGATGAAAGCCAGCTTGTCGGATTGCTTGGCCAGGTTGGGCAGCAGGTCGGAGAACCAGGCACCGCTCTCACCGTACTGTTTCCAGGTGCGGTTGGTGGCGAGCAGCTTGCCCACGCCGCCCTGGGTGCTGGTCTTGATGCCCTTCAGGAAGGAGGCGGGAATTTCCTGGCCGGAGAGTTTGATCAGGTCCGGCTTGTGGTCGTACAAGTCCAGGGTGCTGGGGGCACCGTTCATGTGCAGCCAGATCACTGCCTTGGCCTTGGCCGGGAATTGCGGGGGCTTGGGGGCCAGGGGATCGGCATAAGTCGTCGCTTCAGCCGCGCTGAGGAAGCCTACGCCAGGGAGGAAGCCGCCCATGGCCAGGCCACCGAGACCGGCGCCGGCGGTCTTGAGGAAATTGCGGCGATTGTTATTGGAGTCCATAGTTTTTCCTTCTCTCTCAGGTCAGTTGCGGTAGCTGAATTCGTTGGTGTTGGCCAGGGAATGGGCCAGGTCCACAAAGGCGGCCAGGCGGAGGGGATTCACCGCCGGCACTTCCTTCAAGCCGGCAGGTACCGTGATGGCGAGCTTGCCGCTGGTGACCTGTTCTTTGATGACTTTTTCATGCTTGTCCAGATAGGCGGTGATGGCCTGTTTTTCTTCCTTGTCCGGGCTGCGGGCGTAGAGGATCTGGTAGAGGCGTTCGATCTGCGCCGCTTCGCTGCTGCCCCCTTCCTTGTAAACCCGGCCAGCCAGGTTCTGGGACCACTTGTAGACCTGGTCGTTGTTGATCAAGGTCAGGGCCTGGAGCGGTGTAGTGGTCACGTCGCGGCGGCTATGGACGGCTTGTTGCGAAGCGCCGTCGAAAGTCTCGAACATGGGGTAGGGCACACTACGGCGGGAGAAGATGTAAAGGCTGCGACGGTATTGATCCGTGGGATCGCCGGCTTCCTTCCACAGGTCGCGGCCCCCGGCGGTGAGCACCGCGGGAATGGGGGCGTAGACGCTGGGGCCGCCCACCTTGTCGTTGAGCAGCCCGGCGGCGACCAGCAGGGAATCGCGGATCTGCTCGGCTTCAAGCCGCTGCCGGGGGAAAACGGCCAGATAACGGTTTTCCTTGTCGGCCTTGAACACATCAGGACGATAGTCGGAGGACTGGCGATAAACGCTGGACAGCAGGATTTCCCTTTGCAGTTTTTTCACGCTCCAGTTGTTCTTGACGAACTCGTCGGCCAGATAGTCAAGCAGAGCCTGGTTGGTGGGCCGTTCGCCAGCCTTGCCGAAATCGCTCACCGTGGCCACGATGCCGCGACCGAAGTGGTGTTCCCATATCCGGTTAACCAAGACGCGTGCTGTCAGCGGGTTCTGCGGACTGGCAATCCAATTGGCCAGGGCGCTGCGACGACCTGAAGAAGTGGCGCTGGGTTTGATATCGGGTTTGAGGCCGGCTGGGTTGTAGAGGGCAGGGAAGTCAGGCTGTACTTCGTCCAGGTATTTGTCATGGATGCCGGTGAAGCGGATGTGGGTCGGCGGTGCATCGGGATGGCCAAGCTCATGCACGGCGGAAATTTCCGTGGAACCCTTTTCCGGCTTCAGGTTGTCAAATTTCTTCAATGCAGTGGCCAGTTTCTTGTACTGATCCACCAAGGCCTTGTATTCGGCCTTCTTGGTCTTGTCGGTTTCCGATTCGTAGAGATAGGTCAAATATCCGTTCACCAACTCTTCCCGGCCCACTTCTCCCTCGATCAGGTTTTCATAACGCTGGTTGACCCAGCGGTCATTGGCATCCCACTTGGCTTTGTCTTTGAAAAGGGAAACCCGGGTGTCCTCGAAGAAGCGTTCCTTG
The DNA here is from genome assembly GCA_003963315.1 of Rhodocyclaceae bacterium. Lineage (GTDB taxonomy): Bacteria > Pseudomonadota > Gammaproteobacteria > Burkholderiales > Rhodocyclaceae > AWTP1-18. Next base: position 11,502 of record RXJP01000066.1, read on the forward strand.
TTGTATTTCTCGGCATCAGCCAAATAAGGCTTGGCGAATTCCTTCAACTTGGCGATAGTGTCTTTGCTGCGCTCAAGCCATTTGGCATAGTCTTGCTCGTACTGCCGTTCCACCACGCCTTTGTCCTTCACGGGTATATGGTCGTCGGCGTTGGTGTTGGCAAAGAAGGCTTGAAGCTGGAAGTATTCCTTCTGGGAAACCTTGTCGGTCTTGTGATTGTGGCACCGGGCGCAATCAATGGACTGGGCCAGGAATACCGCACCTGTGGTGTCGGTCATGTCGGTGGTGGTGAGGTACTTGCGCTGTACCAGATCGCGGGAGTTGCTGTCGTCCGGGTAGTAGCGTAGGAAACCAGTAGCCACCAGGGCATTCTGATTGTCAGGATAAAGTTCATCCCCCGCCAGTTGCTCGCGGATGAATTGGTCGTAGGGCTTGTCCTGGTTGAAGGCCGTAATGACATAGTCGCGATAGCGCCAGGCGTTGGGCCGGGTTTCATCGTTGGTGAATCCGGCGCTGTCGGAATAACGGGCAAGATCAAGCCAGCGGCGGGCCAGGCGTTCACCGTACTTGGGAGAATCCAGCAGGCGATCCACGAGCTTTTCGTAAGCATTGGGGGATTTGTCGGCGACAAAGGCCTTTACTTCTTCCGGCGTGGGGATGATGCCCCAGACATCCAGGGTGATGCGGCGGATGAATACGGCGCGATCGGCGTCCTTGGAAGGCTTGAGGCCTTTTTCTTCAAGCTTGGTCAATACGAAGTTGTCGATTGGCGTGCGTACCCAGGACTTTTCCTTTACCTGCGGAACGTCCGGGCGCTTGACGAGTTGATAGGCCCACGTGGGCGATATCTTGGTTTCCTTGGATTCTGCGGCGGCGGGCTTTATGTCTGCCGACAAGGCTTCTGTCGCGATGGCGGCGGTAAGTGCCCAGGCGACGGCAATCGACACTGTCTTTTTCTTCATTGACCTGCTCCAAAAGAAGGAATTCCGGGCACGCGCGCACATGAGGGATAGGCGCTGGACGTGCTGCTCGGCCTTCTTGTTTGCAGATACCGTGCCACGATGGTTGGGGTGGCGTATCTGTCTGTTCTACCTATGTTTTTCCTTTCGACATTGGAGATGGAAGGCTCGCTGTTGCTATGCCCAAGGCAATGCTGTTGCTGGCGTAGCAGTGTGCTGTTCTATGGGCAACAGCAATGCCTCAGGGGATTCCAGGGGACCAGGCCAACAAGGAGCAGATGCGATGATCCATTTGGCCTGGGTTGGGCCTGAGGGCATCCGCCTTATTTTTTTGTGGCCCGTGGATGGGACGGATGCGTTTAGGCGTCGCGCTGCTTGCCGGTTGGGGGTGGCTGTACGTCGTAGCCGTTCTTGCGCAGGAGATGGACGGCCTGCGTCAGTTTTGCTTGCGCCTTGGGCGGTGTCTGATGCCTCTTGTCGTCGACGCGTTGCGGCAGGCGCAGTCCGTGATGGGCAAGCCATTTCTCTATCCTGGCCATGCCCTTGGCGCCGATTTTGGGTAAGCGAGCTATCTGTTCATAACTGAAGCTGGCAATTTGCTGGGCCGTAAAGTTACGGCTTTCCATGAACTGGGCGAGGGCGTTGACTTGCAGTGTGGTCAAGCCCTCATGTTGGGGTTGTCGTCTCCCCTTGCCGGATGGGTGCGCATCGGCGGGACATGGGCTTTGGTCGGAACTCATCGGACATGTTTCAAGCCAGGAATGCGATAAGAAGAAATCTAGCAGCGCAGGCTTTCCGGGCTAAGAAATTGCTTCTTGTAAGATTATGAAAAAATGTGAACAAACGCCTTTTCCCAGCCGATTCCGATCAGTAGTGGATGATAGGATGCTCAATGGAGTGCACGGCAGTTTCCCCGCCTAGTTGAGGAGCGAAGGCGCGATAGGTGAACGCAGAGCAACAGCCCTTGGTCTTGGTTTCGTATTCAATGAAAAACAAAAAAATTGCACTGTGGATGGTCGTCGTGGGAGTAGGCATCGTTGGCGGTGCCTATTTTTATTTTGGCGGACAGAAGGTCGCCCCCCAGGGCAAGCCGGTGGCGCCCGTGGTGGTGGCCCGGGCTGAAGCCCGGGATGTGCCTCTGTTGCTGGCGTTGACGGGGCGGGCCGAAGCCTTGGAGTCCGTCAGCTTGCGTGCCCGTGTGGACGGGCAGGTGCAGGCCGTGCCCATGCAGGAAGGCGGCCGGGTGAAGAAGGGCGACGTGCTGGTGCAATTGGATCCGGCCGACTTTGCCGCGCGCCTGGCCCAGGCGGAGGCCAACCTGAGCCGGGATCAGGCCCTGGCAGCCAAGGCCCGGGCCGACGTGGAGCGTTACGTTGCCTTGCGCCAAAAGGGCTTCGTCTCGGAGGAGATGCTGGGGAGCATGCGGACCAATGCCGCCGCCCAGGAGGCCGCGGTGAAGGCCAGCCAGGCGGCCCTTGAGTTGGCCCGGCTGCAACTGGGGTACGCCACCATCCGCGCGCCTTTCGATGGCGTGGTGGGGGCGCGATTGGTGTTTCCCGGTTCCGCGGTGAAGGTGAATGACACGCTGCTGGCCGTGGTGAACAAGGTGAAGCCTTTGTTCGTATCTTTTGCCGTGCCGGAAAAATACCTGCCCAAGATACGCGCGGCCATGAAGGACGGCGTGATGAAGGTGGGGGTTGCCGTGCCCGGCGCGACGGCGCGGGAAACGGAAGGCGAGGCGCGTTTTCTCGATAACGCAGTGGATGCAACGACCGGCACCATCCGCATGAAAGCCACCGTGGCCAATGCGGACGAAAGCCTGACCGCCGGCCAGTTCCTCAATATCAGCCTGGCCCTGGACCAACTGAAGGGGGTCGTGACGGTACCCGCCGAAGCGGTTCAGCAGGGGCCGGAAGGCGCCTATGTCTACCTGGCCAAGGAGGACGAAACCGTAGAGGTGCGCCGGGTGGTGGTGATCGCCATCCAGGGCGGAATGGCCTTGCTGGACCAGGGATTGGCGGCGGGTGAGACGGTGGTGGTCGACGGCCAGATGCGTCTTTCCCCCGGCGCCAAGTACCGCACGCTGGAGCCGAAGCCGGCGAATCATCAATAACAAACAAACCCAACCGCATTTGACACAGAGGGCACGGAGACACAGAGAACACAGAGATACAAAGAAAATCTCATAATTTCTTTTCTGTTTTTGTTTTTCTCCGTGTTCTCTGTGTCTCCGTGCCCTCTGTGTTGAAAGAGGTTAACGATCTATGCAACTGCCCGAACTCTGTATTCGCCGTCCGGTGATGACCACGCTGCTGATGGCGGCGTTCGTCATCTTCGGCCTGTTCGCCTACCGCGCCCTGCCGGTGAGTGAATTGCCCAATGTGGATTTCCCCACCATCTCGGTCACCGCCAACCTGCCCGGCGCCTCGCCGGAGACCATGGCGGCGGCGGTGGCCACGCCCCTGGAAGGGCAGTTCTCCACCATCGCCGGCTTGGACTCCATGACGTCCACCAGCGCCCAGGGCATTGCCACCATCACGCTGCAGTTCAGCCTCGACCGCGATATCGACGCTGCCGCCCAGGATGTGCAATCAGCCATTTCCTCGGCCCTGCGGCGGCTGCCGACGGAGATGACCACGCCGCCTTCTTTCCGCAAGGTGAATCCGGCGGACTCGCCGGTTTTCTATATCGCCATGCGTTCCGACACGTTGCCCTTGGCCAAGGTCAACGAGTATGCCGAAACCCAGCTGGCCCAGCGCCTGTCCACCATCACCGGCGTGGCCCAGGTCAACGTGTTTGGCTCACAGAAATACGCGGTACGCATCCAGGTCGACCCGAACCAACTGGCTTCCCGCGGCATCGGTATCGACGAGGTGCAGGCCGCCGTGCGCGGCGCCAATGCCAATCAGCCCACCGGCACCCTTGACGGTTCCCGCCAGTCCGTGGCGGTGAACGCCAACGGCCAGTTGGAAACGGCGGCGGCGTATCGTCCCATGACCGTGGCCTACCGCAACGGTGCGCCGGTGCGCCTGGAGGAAGTGGCCAACGTCATCGACAGCGTGGAGAACGCCAAGGTGGCGGCTTGGTTCGTGGACAAGCGGGCCATCGTGCTCGCCATCCAGCGCCAGCCCGGAGCCAATACGGTGGAGACGGTGGACGCCATCCACAAGGTCCTGCCCAGCTTCCAGGCTTCACTGCCGGCGGCGGTGGCGATGGAGGTGATGTACGACCGCAGCATCGCCATCCGCGAAGGCATCCACGATGTGGAGTTCACCCTGCTGTTGTCGGGCGGTCTGGTGATCCTGGTGATCCTGCTCTTCCTGCGCAATGTCTCGGCCACGGTCATCCCGGCCCTGGCCCTGCCCATCTCCGTGATCGGCACCTTCGCCCTGATGCATGTGCTGGGCTACAGCCTGGACAACCTGTCCCTGCTCGCCCTGACCCTGGCCGTGGGCTATGTGGTGGACGACGCCATCGTCATGCTGGAGAACATCGTGCGCCACATGGAGGCTGGGGAGCCGCCGTTGCAGGCAGCCCTCAAGGGTTCCCGCGAGATCGGTTTCACCATCGTTTCCATGACGCTTTCGCTGATCGCCGTGTTCATTCCGGTGATGTTCATGGGCGGCATCGTCGGTCGCCTGCTGCACGAGTTCGCCGTCACCATCTGCGCCGCCATCCTGGTGTCGGGCTTCGTTTCCCTGACCCTGACACCCATGCTGTGCAGCCGCTACCTGAAGGTGGCAGGCCACGGCAGCGAGGGCAAGCATTCCGCCTTGTTCAATCTTTTCGAGCGGGGCTTCGCTGCGCTGCTGTCGGGCTATGAGCATAGCCTGGCCTGGGCCATGGCCAGGCCGCGTTGGGTGATGGCGAGCTTTTTCCTGACCTTGGCCTTGACCGTGTTGGCGTTCATGTCGGTGCCCAAGGACTTCCTGCCCAGCGGCGATTCCGGGCAGTTGCTGATTTCCACGGAAGGGCCGGAGGACATTTCCTATCCCGCCATGGTCCAGCGGCAGCGCCAATTGGCCGCCATCGTAGCGGAGGAGCCCAGCGTCCAATCCTTCATGTCCTTCGTCGGCGTGAGCGGCAGCCGGGTCACCACCAACACCGGCTTGATTTTCGTTAATTTGAAGCCGCGTTCCGTTCGCAGCATCTCCCCCGATCAGATCATCGCCCGGCTGAGACCCAAGCTCAACACCATTCCCGGCATCCGCGCCTACCTGCAAAACCCGCCTGCCATCCGCATCGGCGGGCAGGTCACGTCCGCGTCCTACCAATACACCCTGCAAGGCACCGATACCCAGGAGCTGTTCCACTGGAACGATGCCTTCCTTTCCCGGGTGCGCCAGCTGCCGGGTTTTGTGGACGTGAACAGTAACTTGAAGAACCGTAGTCCGATGGTGGCCCTGGACATCAACCGCGACAAGCTGGCAGCACTGGGCCTGACTGTGGCCCAAGTGGAGGACGCCTTGCAGAGCGCCTTCAGCTCGCGCCAGATTTCCACCATCTACGGCGCCACGGCCCAGTATCAGGTGATCCTGGAAAGCACCCCCGAATTCCAGGGCGACCCCGGCGCCTTGTCCCGTATCCATGTCCGTTCCGCCGACGGCGTGCTGGTACCCCTGGATACGGTGGTGGAAACCAGCCGCAAGGTGCAGCCCCTGACGGTGAACCACCAGGGGCAGTTGCCGGCGGTGACCCTGTCTTTCAATCTACTGCCGGGGGTGTCCCTGGGCCAGGCGGTGGACAAGCTCAAGGGCCTGGAGCGGGAATTGAATCCTCCCGTGTCCATCCTCACCAGCATGCAGGGCACGGCCCAGGCCTTCGAAGCCTCCCAGCAAGGCCTCGGCCTGCTGTTGTTGATCGCCGTGCTGGTGGTGTACATCGTGCTGGGCATTCTCTACGAGAGTTTCATCCATCCGGTGACCATCCTTTCCGGCCTACCGGCGGCGGGCCTCGGGGCCTTGATCACCCTGTTGCTGTTCCGGGTGGACCTGAGCCTCTATGCCTTTGTCGGCGTCATCATGCTGGTGGGCATCGTCAAGAAGAACGCCATCATGATGATCGACTTCGCCCTGGAGCGGCAGCGGGAGGAGGGCATGGCGCCGGACCGGGCCATTTTCCAGGCCTGCCTGATCCGTTTCCGCCCGATCATGATGACCACCTTGGCGGCCCTGATGGGGGCGCTACCCATCGCCCTGGGGCTGGGGGCAGGGGCCGAAGTGCGCCAACCCCTGGGGTTGGCGGTGGTGGGCGGGCTGGTGGTGTCCCAGTTTTTGACCCTGTACCTGACGCCGGTGGTGTATCTGGCCCTGGATCGGTTCGCGCAAAGGGTGAGGGAGGGGAGCGAATAGAATACGGGAATTCTTGTCTAAGGCCTTCCTTCCCCTCGGTTCAGTGCGACGCTCTATAGGGGGTGGTAGGTCAGCGGATTGGCAATGCCCAGCATTTCAAGGTCGACCTCGAAGGCCATGAGGTCCGCACATCCGCGGCGCGGGTCGTCTGCCAGTTGTTCTTCGCGTGATGGCGTGGGTACCGGATAGCCCAGATTCATCAAGCTTGTCAGGTGATTGAGCAATTGATCGCCCGCCAGGGCACTTACCAAGCCTAGGTTCTCTCCAACGGTGATGCAACCGGTCAGATCGGGAAAGTCGATCTCATAGTTGCCATCACTGTTGACGCGTAGGAAGGCGATAAAGCAGACCATGGGTGGGCGTTGCTCACTGAGCGCCGGTGATTCAATGCCTTTTTTATCTTCCATTACGCCGCTTGGAGATCCAAGGCATCCAGTTTGGAAAACTCCTCTTCGCTTAATTCATGGGAACTTACGCGGAAGATGACGCCTTCGGTACCTTCGAGGGAAAGATCACCACTCCGATCCCCTTTGACGACGCTGATAATAATTTGTCTGCGCTTGAACAGCTCGTGCTGCGAAGCATCGACGTAATAGGGGACGCCGTCGATCCTGCCGATGAGGACATCCTGGGGCGACACCATGAACTCCCCAACCTTGTAGCAGTAGACGGAACTGTGGTCGCAATATCCGCAGATCTGGATGAAAAGTAAGTCGGGGCCGTATCTCTCCTTGAGTACCTTCAATAAATCCAATGCCTCGGGGGCGGCCATGACGCGCTTTTCCATAAGTACATCCTCCTTGAGTGTGCTAAATCCACCGCAGACGGATCCTTGTCTTTGGGGCCTTTATCTCTGCGATGCCGGCATGAATCCTTGGTTCTGGAGTGCGGAGGATTTCCGCTTCCATCAACCATGGCGGAAATAATAGGAGGATCGGTTTGACGGAATGGGACATAAATCCGGCAGTTCAGGCCGTTTCGTGGTGCAGCCTGAGCTCGTGACCATCGTCTTGCTGGTAACAGGTCCTAGACTCGCTGGCGGGCCGTGCGTCGCAATTCCTGGGGTGATTGACCAAAAATCGAAATGCAGCTGCGTCGCATCCGCTCCACGCTGCCAAAGCCAGCTCCCCTGGCAATCCGGTCGAAGGGCTCTTGTCCTTCCTCGATTCTGGCGCGGACTACATCCAGCCGCAGACGTTCTATGGCTTTTGCCGGCGTCATTCCCGTGGTGTTCAAGAATACTCTATTGAATTGGCGCAGGCTGAGGCAGGCAACCTGAGCCAGACGTTCGACAGTCAGGTCTTCGGACAAATGTTCCCGGGCGTAACAAAGCACGTCCCGAATCCTGCCGGAGGGTGGTGCCATGTCGAGCATGGCTGAAAACTGGGATTGGCCTCCAAGACGGCGATGGTAGATCACCATGTCCCGTGCGATACCCTTTGCCACTTCCGGACCCAGATCGTCCTCAATCATCGCCAAGGACAAGTCCATACCTGCGGTCATTCCGGCAGAAGTCCAGACCTTGCCGTCCTGGATGAAAATACGATCCACATCCACCTCGACCGCTGGGTACTGGGTCTGCAAGAGACCGGCGTAGCGCCAGTGAGTGGTTGCGCGCTTTCCATCAAGAATTCCCGCCGCGGCGAGTAGAAAGGCACCGGTACACACGCTTCCGACGCGTGCGGCCCGCTTGCCGCTTTCCTGGAGCCAGCTTCGGGAAGCTTCGTTGAGGGCATATTCATGGGCGGTGGGGCCACCCGCGGCCAGGATGGTGTGACTTTGCCCGATCTGACGGAAATCCTCGCTGGCGACGCTGACACCGGCGCGATCCACCACCGGCCCACCGGTGACAGAGGCAATCCGGATCTGATAGCGCGCACCGAAAAACTCGTTGGCCAGGTTGAAGGCGCTACAGGGCCCGCTTAAATCCAGCAGTTCAAATCCTGGATGCACGATGAAGGAAATGATACGCGCCACGGTTTCTTCCCACGTCGGTTCGACAAACCGCCGACTATACCCGGACGTGGAGCTGCCCTTCGCCCTGCCTACCGCTGTGACCCTATATCTGACCCCGGTGGTGTATCTGGCCCTGGACCGGTTGGGGAAAAAGTTCACGGCCTGGGCATGAAATGGTTTTCTGCCGGTATTCCCGCTCAGGTTGCGGCTTTTGCCGAAATTTGAATAAGAAAATCCGAATAAATTATTTCTGGTAATTGATCCGGTCTCATAAGCTGTGTTCCGGTTATAACAAATCGGAGTTAATGATGACCCCAAACCAGAGAGCCTCTCAGCGGCGTGCTATTCCTGTCCTGATCGCCCGCCTGTCCCTCGGTTTGCTGCTGGCCGGCGGGAGCCTTGCGGCCCTGGCCGATGCCACGCTGCTCAATGTCTCCTACGACGTGACCCGGGAGCTGTACAAGGACATCAATCCCGCTTTCATCAAGGTTTGGCAGGCCAAGACCGGCGAGAAGCTGACCATCAACCAATCCCATGGCGGTTCCAGCAAGCAAGCCATGTCCGTGGCGGCCGGCTTGGAGGCGGATGTGGTGACCATGAACCAATCCACCGACATCGACATCCTGGCGGAGCGGGGCGGGCTGGTGGCCAAGGATTGGCGCAAGCGCCTGCCCTACGGCGCGGCGCCCTATACCTCGACCTCGGTCTTCCTGGTGCGCAAGGGCAACCCGAAGAACATCAAGGACTGGAACGATCTGGTCAAGCCCGGCGTCGCGGTGATTGTGCCCAATCCCAAAACCTCGGGCAACGGCCGTTACACCTACCTGGCCGCCTGGGGCTATGCCATCAAGAATGGCGGCAAGGACGAGCAGGCCAAGGATTTCGTCAAACGCCTCTTCGCCAACGTGCCGATCCTGGATGGCGGCGGCCGCGGGGCCACCACCACCTTCACCCAGCGCGGCATCGGCGACGTGCTGGTGACCTTTGAGAACGAAGCGGCCCTGATCGACAAGGAAGTGGGCGGCGACCAGTTCGACATCGTCTATCCCTCCCTCAGCATCGAAGCCGAGGCGCCGGTGGCGGTGGTGGATAAAGTCGTGGACAAGCGGGGGACCCGCAAACAGGCCCAGGCCTATTTGGAATTCCTCTATTCCGCCGAAGGCCAGGAGCTCATCGCCAAGCACCATTTCCGCCCCCGCGACGAGGCGGTCTTGAAGCGCCATGCGGGCGACTTCAAGCCCCTCAAGCTGTTCTCGGTGGAATCCGTCTTCGGCAGCCTGGACAAGGCGCAGAAGGTGCATTTCGACGATAGCGGCGTGTACGACCAGATCATCATCGCCAATGTGAAGGAACGGCGATGAGTAAGGCGGTGCGCAGGGTCCTACCCGGGTTCAATCTGTCCCTGGGCTATACCCTGGTCTATCTCTCCCTGTTGGTGCTGATTCCCCTGGGGGCGACCTTCCTCAAGGCGTCCTCCCTGAGTCTGGAGCAATTCTGGGCCGTGGTGACCACGCCCCGGGTGCTGGCTTCCTACAAGCTCAGCTTCGGCGCCTCCTTGATTGCGGGGGCGATCAACGCCTTCTTCGGTTTGCTGTTGGCCTGGTCCCTGGTGCGCTATACCTTTCCCGGCAAGAGGATCGTCGATGCCCTGGTGGACTTGCCCTTCGCCTTGCCTACCGCGGTAGCCGGTATTGCGCTCACCGCCATCTATGCCAAGAACGGATGGGTGGGCAGCCTGATCGAGCCCCACGGCCTCCAGGTCGCCTTCAAGCCCCTGGGGGTGCTGGTGGCCCTGGTGTTCATCGGCCTGCCCTTCGTGGTGCGCACCGTGCAGCCGGTGTTGCAGGACTTGGAAACGGAGTTGGAGGAGGCCGCCGCCAGCCTGGGCGCCAGCCGTTGGCAAACCTTTCGTCATGTGGTTTTTCCCGCCCTGTATCCGGCGTTGCTGACCGGCTTCGCCCTGGCTTTCGCCCGGGCGGTGGGGGAGTACGGCTCGGTCATCTTCATCGCCGGGAATATTCCCCTGGTGTCCGAAATTACGCCGCTGATGATCATCACCAAGCTGGAGCAGTACGACTACGTGGGCGCCACCGCCATTGCCGTGGTGATGTTGGTGGTGTCCTTCGTCCTGCTGCTGGCGATCAATCTGTTGCAGGGCTGGACCGCAAAACGCACCGGGAGGGAAAGCTGAATGGCCGGCGTTGCACATCATTTCGGTAGCGCGGACAGCCGCCGCTACGAGGCGTCGTCAGCCACCCGAGAATCGCTGCTGGTGAAGTGGGCCATCATCGCCGTTTCCCTGGCTTTCTTCGGCTTCTTCCTGTTGCTGCCCCTGGCGGCGGTGTTCACCGAGGCCCTGCGCAAGGGAACGGATGCCTACTTTGCCGCCCTGGCCGAACCGGACGCTTTGTCCAGCATCAAGCTCACCTTGATTGCCGCGGCCATCGCCGTGCCCCTCAACCTGGTGTTCGGCGTTTCGGCGGCCTGGTTGATCGCCAAGTTCCAGTTCCGCGGCAAGCAGTTCCTCATCACCCTGATCGACTTGCCCTTCTCGGTGTCGCCGGTGATCGCCGGCCTGATCTACGTGCTGATTTTCGGCGCCCAGGGCTGGTGGGGCGGCTGGCTGTCGGACCATAACATCAAGATATTGTTCGCCGTGCCGGGCATTGTGCTGGCCACCATCTTCGTCACCTTTCCCTTCGTGGCGCGGGAATTGATCCCCCTCATGGAAGCCCAGGGCCGGGAAGAGGAGGAGGCTGCCGTGGTGTTGGGGGCCTCGGGCCTACAGACGTTCTGGCATGTGACCCTGCCCAACATCAAGTGGGGCCTGATCTACGGCGTGATCCTGTGTAACGCCCGGGCCATGGGCGAGTTCGGCGCGGTGTCGGTGGTCTCGGGCCACATCCGCGGCGAAACCAACACCATGCCCCTGCATGTGGAAATTCTTTACAACGAGTACCAGTTCGCCGCGGCCTTCGCCGTGGCCTCCCTGCTGGCTTTGCTGGCGCTGGTGACCCTGGCCATCAAGACCTATGTCGAATGGCAAGCGGCACAAAGTTTTAGGGAAGGATGAAAGCAGCAGGCTCCCGCCCCTGATAAGGGGAGGGACGGGGAAGGGTTGCGATGTTCTCTATGCGACGGTGGTCAGGTCAGCAAAGCCACCTCCCCCAGCCCCCTACTTCGGCCTGGCTCAGTACAGGCTTGTCAGGGGGAGTTCGAGCATCCCCTGTAGAGAAAATAAAGGTGTCTTCATGAGCATTCAAGTCAATAACATCAACAAGCGTTTCGGCGATTTCGTCGCCCTGGACAATGTTTCCCTCGACTTTCCCAGCGGGGAACTCACCGCCTTGCTCGGCCCTTCCGGTTGCGGCAAGACCACCTTGCTGCGCATCATCGCCGGCCTGGAGCAGGCCGACAGCGGCCAGGTGCTGCTGGAAGGGGAAGACGCTTCCGACACCCATGTGCGGGAGCGGCAGGTGGGCTTCGTCTTTCAGCACTACGCCCTGTTCCGCCATATGACGGTATTCGACAACGTGGCTTTCGGCTTGCGCGTGAAGCCGCGCAAGCAGCGGCCCAGCGAAACGGAGATTCGCAAGAAGGTGGGCGCGCTGCTGGAGTTGGTGCAGCTCTCCTGGCTTGGCGACCGCTTTCCTTCCCAACTTTCCGGCGGCCAGCGCCAGCGCATCGCCTTGGCCCGCGCCCTGGCGGTGGAACCCCGGGTCTTGCTGCTGGATGAGCCCTTCGGCGCCCTGGATGCCAAGGTACGCAAGGAACTGCGCCGTTGGCTGCGCCGTTTGCACGACGAGCTGCACATCACCAGCCTGTTCGTCACCCATGACCAGGAGGAGGCCCTTGAGGTGTCCGACCGGGTGGTGCTGATGAACAAGGGCAAGGTGGAGCAGGTGGGGCCGCCCCAGGAGGTGTATGAACACCCGGCCTCGTCTTTCGTCTTCGGTTTCCTCGGTTCCGCCAATCGCTTCCATGCCGACGGCCAGGTGGGTTTCGTCCGGCCCCACGAGTTGGACATCATTACCGACTTGAATAGCACGGAAGGCCTGGAGGCCCGCATTGCGCGGATACTCAGCTTCGGCGCCTCCGCCCGGGTGGAGTTGTACGCGGGCAATGGCATCGATGCGCCCTTGCAGTACGAGGTGGAACTGTCCCGGGAGCGGGCGGCCAGCCTGCAATTGGAGCCGGAAAAACTGGTGCGTCTGGTGCCCGCCCGGTTGCGGGTATTCGATGGTAGTGATCTGCAAGGAGTAGGGGCATGAACTTCCAACAACTCCGCATCATCCGCGAGACGGTGCGACAGAATTTCAATCTGACCGAGGCAGCTAACGCGCTGTTCACCTCACAATCCGGCGTGTCCAAGCACATCAAGGATCTGGAGGATGAGCTTGGGATCGAGCTTTTCGTTCGCCGCGGCAAGCGGCTGACCGGGCTCACCGAGCCGGGCAAGGAGTTGGCGGAAATCGTCGAGCGCATGCTGATGGACGCCCGCAACATCAAACGCCTGGCCGAGCAGTTTTCCAACCGCGACGAGGGGCGGCTCACCATCGCCACCACCCACACCCAGGCGCGCTACATGCTGCCCCAGATCGTGGCCCGCTTCAAAAAGGAATTCCCCAAGGTGCATCTGGTGCTGCTCCAGGCCAATCCCAGTGAGATCGTCACCTTGCTCAATCGTGGCGAGGCCGATGTAGGCATCGCCACGGAGGCCTTGGAGAATGTCCCGGGGCTGGCGACCTTCCCCTATTACTCCTGGCACCACGGCATCATCGTGCCGGAGGATCACCCCTTGGCCACCTTGAGCCAACCCAGCCTGGAGCAGATCGCCGAATATCCGATCATCACTTACCACGAGGGCTATACAGGCCGCTCCAGCATTGACCGCACTTTTGCCAAGGCGGGCGTGGTGCCCGATGTGGTGATGGCGGCCTTGGATGCGGACGTAATCAAGAGCTACGTCGAGTTGGGGTTGGGCATCGGCATCATCGCCTCCATGGCGGTGAGCCCGGGCAAGGATATGGGGCTCAAGCTCATTCCCGGCGACCATCTGTTCCCGCGCAACACCACCCTCATCGCCGTGCGACGCGGTCATTATCTGCGCGGTTACGCCTATCGCTTCATCGAGTATTGTTCCGGAGAGTTACAGGAGCCCTTGGTGAAAGCGGCAATGGCTTCGGGAAAGGAATTGGAAATCGAATGATGTAGAGCGTTACAGCGATGCGGAGCCGGCTTCCACCACGAGGATTTCGAGTCACGACCGCATCAGAGACGATGGCATGTTTTGCACTTAGAATGGCCTCTTTTCCGCCGTTGCGGATTCTGGGCCATTATTTTTATGCTATTCGGGAGTTGGTCATGGTTCTTTTCCATCATTCATCGTCCGTTGCAAACCCGTGGTTGCGCCATCTTCATGTCGTTGCCGTCGCGGTGATGCTGGCGATGATGTCCCTTGTCGGGAACGGGGCCTTCGCTGCTGGGGAAATTGGGGACTCTCCCACGCGCATGGTACTGGTCGGCGCCTCCATCGGTCGCAACTGGCATATCGATCAGTTGACCAAGCGCACGCAGGTGCCCGGTAACTACCGCTTTGAATATCTGGGCGTCAATGCCTTCGATAAGACGCCCTTGATCCAGGCCATCGAGAGCCGCACTGAAAAACCCCAAGCTGTGTTGTTGAAGGAATGCGCTACGTATTTTCCTGGCGACCTGGCGGCATTCCAGGCCCACGAGAAAGCCTGGGTCAAATCTTTGCGAGATGCAGGCATTCAGCCCATCCTGGTGACCACGGCACCGGTGGCGGAACCCAAGGAAATGTTGCCGAAATTCAAGAACTGGGTCAAACAAATCATCGGTAAGCCGACCTGGCAGGGGAGCGTGTTGCAGTTCAACGACTGGCTCAAAGCCTATGCTGCCAGCGAGGGACTGGAGGTCTTCGACCTGGAGGCTGCCCTGCGCCGCAGCGCCGAAGATCGGTGGTTGCGGGACGAGTTCGATAACGGAGATGGCATGCATCTCAATAGCACCGCCTATCAGGCAGTGGACAAGGCGTTTGTGGCATTTCTCGCCGCACGGCAGAAAGGGCAGGCAAAGTGACCGAAGGGAAGGGGGAAGCATTGGAAGCAGGCGTGACCGCAGGCGTTCAACCGCCGTGTCGTTTTGCCTTGCTCCGCCGTGACCTGCAACGGTATTTCCAAGCCGAGGGTGATGGGTACCCCGGACTGCTCAAGGCGCTACGTATTTTCCTGGACACACCGGGCATGCAGGCGGTTGTGGTGTTCCGCTTTTGTTCCTGGGTGGAGCGATCCGTACGCTTACGGCTGCTACGGTATCCGCTCAAGGTGATTGCTTATGTACTGCAGAAACTGTGCATCATCCTCTGGGGTATTTCCATCGATGATCGGGCTCAGATCGGTGGCGGGCTTTACATAGGCCATTTTGGCGGCATCATCATCGGACCGGTGAAAATGGGGCGGGATTGCAGCGTCGCTCGCAATGTCGCCATCGGTCGTCGCGCTGGCAGCGGCGCCTCGGGGGTGCCGACCATCGGCGATCGGGTGTGGATCGGCGCTGGCTCATTGCTGTTCGATGGCATCACCGTGGGGGATGGGGTCACGATCGGACCGCTGACCGTGGTGGGGCGGAATTTGCCGTCGAGGGTGCTGGTGATGGGCAACCCAATGCGCTTGCTGCGTAAGAATTACGACAACAGCGCCGAGGTGTACGGCAAGGCGGGACCGCCGGCAGAATAATCCGGGGCGGCATTCGAGGCTGCGGCCCTCAGGCCGTGGCTGTTGTGGTGCGGCCCACAAGTACGCGGCCCTGCCCGGCGGCGTCCAGGCGTTGTTCCACGCTGTCGTAGTTGCCGCTCTTCTCCATGCGTTGCATGAGACCACGGGCCTGACCCAGGCCTACTTCAAAGGCCAACCATCCTCCTGATTTGAGCAGCGTTGGTGCCTCGGCAATCAAGCGCTGGACGATGCGGATGCCCAAGGGACCGCCGTCGAAAGCCAGGCGCGGTTCATGGCCGGCGATTTCGCCGTTCATGGTATCCACCTTGGCACTGGAGATGTAAGGCGGGTTGCAGACCAGTAGGTCCACTTGGCCGACCAGGGTTGCATCTTCCAGGAAGGGCTGTAACAGGTCGCCAATGCGAAACTCAACCTGTTGTTCCAAGCCCAGGTGGCGGGCGTTGTCCCGGGCCAGGGCGACCGCTTCGGCGGATAAATCGGCAGCGAGGATGCGGCTGCTTGCTTTGCGGCTGGCCAAGGCCAGGGCCAGGTTGCCTGAACCAGTGCAGACATCCACCACCAACGGTGCCGAGATCGACGCCTCGACAGCCGCCATCAGGGCTGCCGTCGTGGCGGCCAGTAGTTGCGTTTCTTGGCGGGGAATCAACGCTTCCGGCGCTGCCAGCATCTCGAGGCCCATGAAGTGCTGGCGGCCGGTGAGATAGGCCAAGGGCGTACCCGCAAGGCGCCGGCCGATCAAGTCGCGAAAGTGGCCGATCTGTCCAGCATCAAGATGGACCAATGGGTAGCAAGAGGCCATTCGGGCGGACAACGGCAGTCCGCTTGCCGCATGCCAAAGTGCGGCAAGGGTGGTTTCGGTACTTTCTTCCGGCTTGTCTGGCAGTAAGGCCAGTTGCTCGGCCAATTCAGCCAGGGAGCTACGGTACAGCACTTTGAGTTCGTCCCCTAGCGCGGCGGTGAGTACTTCGGGGGCGAGGGGGGCTCTGTGGGCGTTGATCACGGCGGCGTGGATGTTCAGTCGGATATTTCCAGCACCGGTGTCACCAGGCGCGGCGATGCATGCTGGTAGCGGGTCGCAGCCCGTTTTGCCTCGATGTCCCGGTACACGGCTTTGGCGCGTTCCAAGCTCAATCCCAGGCGTTCCGCTACAGCTTCGACAGGAATGCCATGGTTATGGGCCCAGAGGGCGATATCCATGCTGTCGTAACGCAGGGCGAAATAGAATTCGTCCTGTCCCTGGTGCAGGCTGTAGGTGTCGGTTGTGGGGGCCGCATTGCAGATATCATCGGGAATATCCAGGTGGCGGGCCATGGCGTACACCTGCGTCTTGTAGAGGTGGGCGATGGGTTTCAGGTCGGCGGCACCGTCGCCGTTCTTGACGAAGAATCCCTGGTCGTATTCGAGCCGGTTCGGAGTGCCGATCACGGCGTAGTTGAGGCGGTCGGCGTGGAAATATTCGAGAGTCTTGCGTACCCGCTGTTTGAAGTTGGTGGCAGCGACGATCTGCAGGTATTCCCGGATCGGCAGGCGAGCTTCAAAGGTTTCGCCGGCGGGCGATTGGACCACCAGTTTGAAGTAGTTGAAACCGCCTTCCTGGCCGCCGGCGATGGCGATCTTGTTCTTCCAGTCCTCCTGGTAGGCCGGAAACAGGATCCGGATTGCTTCGTCGCGACGCCGGTAGCAGCCAAGGGCATCCAAAGCGGGGGAGATGTCCTCCACTTGGTATGGGATGCCCAACTGCTCGGCGACGCGGATGCCCCGGGACAGGCTGGTGGGGGATGAGTCGGTTTCCGGCAACATGAGGCCGAATACCTTACCCGGCCCCAGCGCCTTTACGGCCAGCGCAGCACAGACGGAACTGTCCACTCCACCCGAAATGGCGATGATCACGCCGCGTTTTCGGAATTCCCGTCCGACGATGGTCGACATCATTCGGCTGATGCGTTCCGCCTCCTCGGCGCAATCCATCTCCATAAGGTCGTCCGGCAAAAGGGTGCTGGTAGCCATGGCTTAGGCAGCCGTCTTCTTTCGTTGCAAGTAGGCGTCGATATTGTTCAGGCTGTCGAAATTCTCAGGAACCATTTCCTCGTCCTTCACCGACACGCCGAAGGCCTCCTCGATGAAGGTGATCAGTTCAATGAAGCCGGTGGAATCCAGGATGTGCGCCTTCATGAATGAAGTGTCATCGGCGAGGTCGACGTCGCCACCCATGATGAAGTTGTCATCCAGGAAGGTGCGTACTGCGGACTTTGAATCTTGCATGATTGGGTTCCCGTGTGCGCTGAATGAATTCCCGACGAATGTATTGTCAGGAGAGGCCTGTTTTCTTGATCTTGCCGGTATCGGTCTTACCGAGTTCGGCGACGAATTCTACATATTTGGGTGCCATGAAGCTTTCCAGGTGGCCGAGGCAATAGCGGATCACCTCCCTCTCAGTCAATGCTGCGCCGTTCTTCAGGACAATGAATGCCTTCACCGCTTGGCCCAGGAGTTCATCGTCCACGCCGATTACGGCCGCATCCAGCACGCCGTCAATGCCGTAGAGGATGTTTTCCACCTCGCGCGGACTGACCTTTTCACCTCGGCTCTTGATAATGTCATCCTTGCGAGCCACAAAATACAACCAGCCTTCATCGTCGGTGCGGAAAAGGTCGCCCGAATACAGGACCATTTCTCCCGGAATGGGGCCAGGCTTAAGGCGTTTGGCGGTTTCGTCGGGCTTTCCCCAATATCCCCGCATGACGTTCGAGCCCCGGATGACGAGTTCACCGGTGCTGCCGTAGGGCAGGCGCCGCCCGTCTTCGTCCACCAGCCAGATCTCTTCGTTTGGCATTCCCCGACCCACGCTGGTAGGGCGAATATCCAATTGCTCAGGGGGGAGGTAGGTAACCCGTTTGCATTCCGTCAAGCCGTACATTGAGTAGAGCGCGGCCTGGGGAAATAATGCACGAAGCTGGCGGATGTGTTGCTCGGAAAGCGCGGCGGCGGTATTGGTAATGAGACGTAGGGAAGAAAGGTCAAAACTCTCCAAGGTACCAAGATTGGTCAACAAGGAGAAAATAGTCGGTACCCCTGGGAACACCGTGACCCGTTCCCTCGCAACCACTTCAAGGATCGCCTGGGGAAAGGCGAATGATTGTTCCAGGATCAGGGCGGCGCCAACCCTGAATGCCATTAATACCTGATACAAGCCGTAGTCAAAGGCCAATGGAAGTACGCAAATGATCCTGTCGTTCTCATTTAGTCCGAGATAGCCGCTTACTGAAAGTGTCGCGGAAACCATGTTGAGATGGGTCAGCATGACCCCCTTGGGATCGCCGGTGGAACCGGATGTGTAGATGATGCTCGCCAGGTCTTGGTCGATCGTGGCACTGCTGCGTCCGCCTTGTGGCGATATCCCCATGGTCGGGAAGGGTCGGCAGCGATCGGGGAGCGTTTCCATGGGGATGCCGACGACGAGGCAATCCCGCACAACAGCGGTGGCGGCAAGGGCGTCCATCCATGCCCGGCGCAGGCTGTGGTGAGTAAGCAGCACGCTGGCGCCGGAGTCCTTGAGCAGGTAAGTGAGTTTTTCCTGTTTGGTCATTGGGTTGATAGGCATGAACACTGCGCCTAACCGCAATGTCGCGTAAACGCCAACGATCAGTTCGACGCTATTGTCGAGGAAAAGCGCGACCCGTTCCCCCCGGGTCAGGCCTAGCGACTGTAGATGCGCAGCCAAGTGTGCGACACGGGCATCGATTTCCGCATAGGTGTAGTGCTTCCCGTCACAAACCAGGGCGGTTTTATCCGGTTGGCGCCTTACGGTTTCATCAAGAAATTCGTGTAACAGCATGGGTGTCGATATGGGATGCGATGGATGCTTCTCTTGGAAAACAGGCCACGATGTCAATTCATCCGGTGGCCCAGAATGAATTGCTCATGTACCAGCATCGTGGACAGAATGGCGACGAATGCCATGTTATCGGCGAATCCTACCACGCGTCCTTTGCGGCATTTCTCCATCAATTTTCCTACCGCAACGGGATCAAAATAGCCCGCAGCCTTGATCTTCTCAGGGCTAAGCAGGTCATCCACATAATCGATCGCCTTGCCTTCGAAGAAGAAGCTTTGACTGTCCGGAGCGCGATAAGGCTGCTTGGTCCTGGCGCGCACAGATTTTGGTATCCAATCGGCTGATACTTTCTTGAGTAGGTATTTTTCCGTGAGACCATGCAACTTCATGGTTGGCGGAAGTTGATTGGCAAACTCGATCAGGCGATGGTCAAGGAAAGGAAAGCGTCCTTCTATGGAGTTGGCCATGGCTACCCGGTCTCCCTGGGAGCAGAGCAGGTAGCCGGACATCAATGTGTGGGCTTCCACATATTGATCCTTTCCCATGGGATCCCAATGGGCCATTTCCTCCGGCAACGTCGCCAGCAGGGCGCTGTAGGGATCCCAACCCCCCAGGCTTGTGCGCATCTCCTCGGAAAAAAAGCGCCCGATGCGGCTGGTGGTCGTCCAGCGCGGCATATGGGCGAAATAGGGCTGGTGAGTGTGTTCCATGCCTTCACTGAAAAATGCGCGGGTGAAGGCCTGGCTCGAGGCTGGCGAGTGCTTCAGATAGGGATACAGCCTTTCGAGAATGCGAGGTCGCATGGTGGACTCCGGGGCTTTGGCCCAGAATCGCCTTATCTTTGCTTCCTTGAAAATATCGTAACCGCCAAAAACCTCGTCGGCACCCTCTCCCGTCAGTACAACCTTGTAGCCGGCCTCACGTACATGAGCTGACAAGAGCATCAATGGTGTCGGGGCGGTTCTGACTATGGGGGATTCCACATGCCATATGGTCTTGGGGAAGGCCATGGCAATATCGGTTCGGTTGCAGCGCAAGGAACTATGATGGGTGCCGAGGAAATTCGCCATTTCTTCCTGGTGCTTGCTTTCGTCAAATTCGGCGTCTTCGAAAGTGAGCGAAAAAGTCCGCAATTGGGTTCCCCCGAGGTTCCTGGCCAGCGCTGCGACAATTGCCGAATCCAGTCCCCCGCTCAGATAGGCGCCTACCGGAACGTCGGCCTGAAGCTGCATTTTTACGGCATCCGACAGGAGTTCACTCAGTTCTTCGAGGCACTCTTCCTCGTGTCTGAACACACGGGTTCCTCTCGCTGGAAAGGACCAGTCCCAGTATCGACGGAAATTTCGTTTTCCCTCTTTGATGGTCATGATGTGCCCGGGTGGCAGGGAATGAACATCGGAAAATATGCTTTTCGGCGCCAGCGGCGACCAGTAGGTACAGATTTCAGCCAGCGCCTGTGTGTCGATTTTGCGAGGTACTTCCGGCAGCATGAACAGTGCCTTGATTTCGGAAGCGAACACTAGTCGGCTTGCTGTTGCAGCGTAAAACAAGGGACGAATGCCTGTTCTGTCCCGGGCCAGCACCAGCGTTTTCCGCGCGTTATCCCATAAGGCAATGGCGAATTGACCGTTGAGGTGGTCGACAAAGCGCTCGCCGTGTTCCTCGTACAGGTGAACGATGACTTCTGTGTCGGAGTGGGTGTAAAAACGATGTCCGCATTTTTCCAACGCGTGGCGTAACGCACGATGATTGAATATTTCGCCGTTGAAAACGACCTGAATACTCCCGTCTTCGTTGTGGATGGGTTGTTGGCCAGTGGCAAGGTCTACGATGCTTAAGCGGGCGTGGCCCAGAGCAATGGTAGCGTCCAGGAAAATGCCTTGACTATCCGGCCCGCGATGGTGAAGGGCGGTCACCATGGCCGAAATCTCTTGTTCAGAGGGCGGTTTGCCTCCGTCAATGGAAAATATGCCTGCAATCCCGCACATCGTCGGTACCGTTTTCCTGAGGTTACGTGTGGTTACGCGCTAGACATTGAGCAAGGACGAGATGAATGCCCGCTGATCAACTCGGCTATTTGAACATACTTCCTGACGTGAAGAGCCCTTCTCCGGCGTTCCCGAGTGGCGATTGAATGTCGAGAATGGACGGCGCTCTTGGTGGGATTTATTCGATCCCGCGCTGGATTGGAGCCTCGAGAGGCATCGGGTGAGGTGCGTTGTTGTTTGGCGAAAGGTCTTGTCGCGGATAGTCAATGAACGACTTCGGGCATGAACAGCGGATGGGTGGCGCCGGATTTTCGCCGTTCGATGAAAAGCCCGCTGCCGTTTACCCGCTTCTTTGCCTGCTTCTTGGCGCTGGAGATTGCGGCGGAGACTTCGTGGTGGCTTTGGAACAAGCCAGGCTCCACCACTACCACCCCGATGGAGAGCGTGGGCAGCGCATGGAACACGGGCTGGCCGCGGCGGTCTTCGCCCCAATAGCCGCCCTGACCGACGTGCTCTTCGGCGGCGAAGCCCCGGATGCCCTGGTCGAAACGTTCAATCGCATGGGTAACGGCTTCTTGCCAATCGTTGTTCTGCATGATGAGTACGAAATCGTCGCCGCCCACATGACCGACGAAATCGAGGCGCCTGTCGCAGGCCTTGCGCAGCACGTCGCCCAGGAACTGGATCACCTGGTCGCCGCGGCGATAGCCGTAGGTGTCGTTGTAGGGCTTGAAGTGATCCAGGTCGCAATAGCAGGCGACGAAAATCCTGCGACTGTCCAGCAGGCGGTCGATGTGCTCGTTGATGGGCACATTGCCCGGCAATTGGGTCAAGGGATTGGCGTAGCGGGCGGCGCGGATCTGCATGTCGGTGATGAGGGACATCAGCGCCTGGGTGCCGCCCATGCCGATATAGCGCCCCTGTTCAGTGATGATGAAACCGTCCAGCATGTGGTGGTGGGCTGCGGCGCTGAGGATCTGGCCGGCTTCCTGTACGGTGGTGGTTTGGTCGAGCACCAGGGGCTCGGGATCCATCAGGGTGGTACAGGGCTTGCGGCCATAGATCTCGCGACGGAAAGGACGGGCAAAGCGGTCGATCAGCGAATGGCGGTTGATGATGCCCACCGGCAGCCCTGTTGAGTCGATCACCGGCAATACCTGGAGGTCTTCCTCGGTCTCGAAGCGCGCGAAGATTTCATCGTTGGTGTGTTGCGGGCTCATCGGTTCAATCACCGCAAGAACATCTCTCACCGTGGTGGTTTCAACGCTGATGGAGGCTGCCTGGGGAAAGACGATGAGGGCGGTATTGTTCAGCAGCTTGGTGGTAACGGTTTGTGGGATGCGTTCAGGCTGCTCCTGCGGGCGGGAAATGAGAAAGCCCTGACCGAATTCGATGCCTAGGTCGCGTACCGTGGTGAACTCGGCTTCCGTCTCGATGCCTTCGGCAATGATGCGGGCATGGCTGGCCTCGGAGAGTTCCTGCATGGCCTTGACCAATTGGAACTTCAAGGCGTCGTCGGCGATACCGTTGATGAAGTGGCGGTCTATCTTGACGAATTCGGGGCGAACCTCCGACCACATGCGCAGGTTGGAGAAGCCCTCCCCGAGGTCGTCTACCGCGATCTGGTAGCCGGTCTTGCGATAGGTGGCGAGCAGGTCGCGCAGGGCGGAAAAATCGCTGACGTGCTGGTTCTCGGTGATCTCGATGACGATCTGGCGCGGATTGAGACCCACTTCGGCAAGCAGCTTGGCCGTATCGCCGTTGAGGAAAAAGGGGTCGGCCAGGCAGCCCACGCTGACATTGACGAATAGTTTTCCCGGCAGACCTTGGGCGGCGAAGGCGCGGAAGATGATCTCCCGGCAGAGGCGTTCCAGGGCCACGGTCTGGCCGCTGACATGGGCCAGTTCGAAGAGTACGGCGGGGCTTTCCAGGTCGCTCCCTTGCGGGCCGCGGATCAGGCCTTCATAGGCCAGGTAGCTGCGGGCGCGGAAATCGAGGATGGGCTGGAAGACGGCGCGCAACTGTTTGCGTTGAATGACTTCCTGAAGGCGGCGTACATTCTCCGGCGTGATACGCGCTGCGCCGGTTCTTTCAGGGGTGATGCAGGCACCACCGGACGTGATGGGCTCGGAAAGATCCATGGCATGTCCTGGCGTAATTAAGGAGGGACAAGCCTACGGCCCGAGTGTTACGAATGTGTGACTTTGGTCGGACGAGGGACGTGAATCGTATTACTCCGTCTTGTAGCCGATGCGTACGCCGCCCCAGTGGCGGCCCTGGACATAAACCGGGGCGGAAATGTCGTGCATGATCTCCCCGGTATCGCGCCGGTAGGTCTGGATCAGGAAGGGCTGTTCATGGGCGCCGCAGCGCTTGCCCACCGGGTCGGAGAACAGGCGCTTGGTGCGGTTGCCCACCATGTCCTTGGCTTCGTCGCCAGTGAGGGGAAGCGAGAACCGCTTGTTGTGGGTGGGCACATAGCTGTTGCGGTCGATGGCGATGGCGTAGGCGATTTCCTTGGCTCGTTCGAGCACGGGTTCCTGTACCGCCGGCAGCAGGCGGTCTAGCAGGGCATCGAACTTGGTGGTGTATTTGGCCGGCTTGGTGTTGGGGATGGGAACGTAGTTCTGGTCGAACAAATCCTCGATAGAAATCTGTTTGCTCTTTACCGCTTCTTCCATCAAACGACTGACCTTGGCTGCCAGTTCCGCCACTTGGTCCGGCATGCCGGTGTGGATGCGCCGGGCCGCTTCGCCGCTGGCGCCGAGTTTGAATACCGTGCCGATCTCCGCCAGGTTGGTGGCGAGGTAGTTCAGTTGGTTGGCTTCCGCCAGGGTGCTGCGGGCGCCCTCGGTATTGCGGGTGGAAAGGTCGATGATGTTGCCCGCCTGGGTGGCGATATGGCGGGCCTGGGCTGTTTGCTCCGTCATGGTGGCGGCGATGAGCCGGATCTTGTCCAGGGTTTCCTCCGCGCCGGTGTGGATGCGGGTCAGTGCCTCGGCAGCCTCATTGGACAGGGCGGAGCCGTTGCGGGCTTGCTGCGATCCTTGGTGGATGGAGGCAATGGCATTTTGGATTTCACCCTGTATCGCATTGATGAGACCGCCAATTTCCGTGGTGGTCGAGGTGGTGCGTTCCGCCAGTTTGCGGACTTCGTCGGCCACCACGGCGAA
>RXJP01000125.1 GCA_003963315.1 Rhodocyclaceae bacterium
GGGTCGGACAGTTTGGGGTAGTCGATGGACTGCACTTCGACTTTGCCGGGGCCGGTATAGACCACGCCGCGATTGGAAGCCATGGTGTTCTCTCTCACTCTCTGTTGTTGTTTTGCTATTGAGGGGTAAGTTAGGGGCATGATTAGGAAATCAGCCACTAACATGTTTTATGAATGACGTAAACGTAGCCTAAGCGATGCTGTACAAGTCAACAAGCCTATAAATTCAATACGTCAAATTGATACCGCCAATAGTCCGCTGGCTTACACGCCAACGCCCTGTACTATGGCCCATTGGTTGCAATGTTGAGGTATGCGACCGGCCCAAAACGACCAGTATCTGTAAAGCGCCCCAAGGTTTACCTTCACCACTTTCTGACCAAATCAGATAAAACCCTACTTTTGAATTGGCTTGTTCAAAATAGCCCGAGCTACTGGAACCTTTCACCATCGACTATGGAAAAGTTGGATTTCACTGATATCAAGATTCTGTCCACCGTGTTCAAGACACGTAGCATTTCCGCCTCTGCGGACGAAGTCGGGTTGGGTCAATCGGCCATTAGTATTCGTTTGGGGCGGCTGAGGGAACATTTTGGAGACTCGCTGTTTGTCAGGACATCCCAAGGCATGCAGCCGACAGCGCGCATGGAGTCCATCATTACAGCAGTACATCAAGCTATTGCATTATTTGAAAACACATTACCCGCCGGCACCGAGTTTGATCCATCAACGGTTGTTCGAACTTTCCGCATTTCGCTGACTGATGGAGGGCAACTCGTCATCCTGCCCCGCTTGCTAGAAAGACTTCGAGCACAAGCGCCACGCCTCCACATAGAGGCCATTCCTTTAGGGCAGGATACGGCCCGCATGTTGGAGATGGGAGAAACAGAACTAGCGATGGGTTTCACTCTGGACATCCCCCAGTCCTTCTTTCAACAGAAACTCTATTCCGAACACTATGTCTGTCTATTCCATCGAAATCATCCCCGCATTGGCTCGTCCCTAAATTTGGAAAAATATTTGGCAGAAGGTCATGTGCACGTCACGGCCCGCGGCACCGGTCATTGGATCATGAACAAGGCCCTTGATGAGCAAGGCATATGCCGTGACATCCTGGTTCAGGTGCCTTCATTTCTTGCATTGGCGCAGATCGTCGCAGAAACCGACTTGATCGCCCTGGTTCCGTCCCACATGGCCAAGCTGCTGGTAAGGGATATGGCCGTTCGCTATCTACCCGTTCCCTTTCCGCTTCCCAATTACGACATACGTCAGTTCTGGCACGAACGCTACCATCGGGATCCGTGTAACCGCTGGGTGCGTAGCCAGGTTGCCGATATTTTTTGTGAATAGAGAAGATACGCACTCAAGTTTCAATAATAGCCAAAAAGAAAATTGATACCTTCAATTTGACCTATTGCAGCTAATGCATTGCTGAGACCTCCCCGCCTCTCCTAGTATGTCTCTCTGTACCAATCCAAACGAGAGAGACAAACATGAAAATCTGCCGATTTGACGACTTCCGCCTCGGCCTTGTTGAAGGCGATCAGGTGTTGGATGTCACCTCCATCCTTGATTTATTACCCGTCTACCGGTATCCCCTCCCTCAATTTGACCCATTCATTGCCAATCTTGACTATCTGCTGCCGGCAATTAAAACGGCGGCACTGACTGCAAGACGGTTGCCTTTAGCTGACGTGGTCTTGCTGTCGCCCGTCGCCAACCCCGGCAAACTCGTCGCTGCACCGGTGAACTACACCAAGCACTTGGAAGAAGTGCTAGCCAACGATCAGCTCCACCATCAAGTGGTAATCAATGATATCTACAAGGCTGGATTGTTCCTCAAGGCGACCAGCTCGCTCGTTGGCGTCGGTGCCGGCGTGACCCTCAACCATCCTGAACGACGCAATGACCATGAAATTGAACTGGCCGTTGTCATCGGCCGGACTGCAAAGGACGTCAAACGCGAAAATGCCCTGAGCTATGTGGCTGGATACGCCATTGGCTTGGACATGACCATTCGCGGTCCCGAGGAACGCAGCCTGCGAAAGTCCCCAGACAGTTATTCTGTGCTGGGGCCCTGGCTGGTTACAGCCGACGAGATACCCGATCCTACCGGGCTCGAGTTCGTCATCAAGGTCAACGGTGAGGTCAGGCAGCACGCCAATACTCGCGATCTCATTATGGGCGTGGAGCAACTCATTGAGTTCGCTTCTTCCTTTTATACCCTGCATCCCGGGGACGTGATCTTCACCGGCACGCCAGAAGGCGTGGCACCGGTGCTGGCCGGGGACGTGATGGATGCCCAAATTCAAGGTATCGGTCAGATGCGCGTCTCCGTACTCTAAAATCTAACTGCGAGAATTCCATGAACAACTCTCAACTGCCGATCGCTGTTGCCGGCGGCGGCATTGGTGGACTCACCGCCGCACTTGCACTGTCCCGTATCGGGATTCCGGTTCACCTCTTTGAACAGGCCCACGAGATCAAGGAAATCGGTGCCGGCATCCAGCTTGGCCCCAACGCTTTCCACATCCTCAAACATCTCGGCATTACCGATCAGGTTAACCAACTGGCCTCTTTCCCGAATGACCTTGTCGTCATGGACAGCCTTTCCGGAGAACAGGTGATGCGTATCTCGACCGGGACGCATATCACTGAAAGGTTCGGCTATCCCTACGGGCTGATTCATCGGGCCGATCTGCACCAAGTATTGCTTCAGGCCTGCATGGCCTCACCGCTGATTGACCTTTCCACCGCAACCAAAGTGGTGGACTTCGAAGATATCGGCAGCCATGTGGTGGTCGCCTTGGAAAATGGAGAAAAAGTCGACGCTGCGGCCCTCATTGGTGCCGACGGTCTTTGGTCCAAAGTGCGCGAACGCATTATTGGAGATGGCAAACCCCGCGTATCTGGCCATATCGCCTATCGGGCGGTACTCCCCATCGACGCGGTCCCCGAGGAAAACCGCACGAATTGCATGACGCTTTGGGCCGGTCCCAAGAACCATCTTGTGCACTATCCCTTGCGTGGCGGGAAACTTTTCAACCTAGTCGCTGTTTTTCACAGCGATCGCTACGACGAGGGTTGGGACAGCTTCGGCGAAGCGGAGGAATTGATACTGCGCTTCAAGGGTGTCGTACCCGCCGTTCAGCAGATGCTGGAAAAGATCGAAAGTTGGCGGATGTGGGTGCTCTGCGACAGGGAACCGATCAAGGATTGGAGCCTGGGGCGCACGACCTTGTTGGGCGACGCCGCCCACCCGACGCTCCAGTACCTGGCCCAGGGCGCTTGCATGGCCATGGAGGATGCGGTTTGCCTGGCAAACAAAGTGGCATCAATGCCTGGTGCCTATGAAGCTGCTTTCAAGGCTTACGACCAGACCCGTTACCAGCGTACCGCCCGGGTTCAGTTGACAGCCCGCCTTTACGGCCAAGTTTATCACGCCGTTGGTGCCTCGCGAGACCTGCGCAACAGCTACTTGAATAACCGGTCACCACAACAATTTCTCGACGGAAATGCATGGCTTTACGATCCGAAGGAAGTTGATCGGGCGATTTTTTGAACAGGAGCGTTTTGGCCATGGAGAACTTGAAAATGCTACCGACTAGCACCCTTGAAAACAGCGCCGACCGCAATCGTTTTTACAACACGATCGACGAAGGCAACTGCGCGCCCTTATGGTCCGTGCTTCACGATCTCGTGTCTGCCACACCCAAAACTCCTTGCCTGCCTTATATCTGGCATTGGGAAAAGGTCTGGCCTTGGATTCAGGAAGCCGGACGCATGATAACGACGGAGAAAGCCGAGCGTCGGGTACTGATTCTGGAGAACCCAGGGTTGCGCGGTCTTTCCGCTATCACCCACAGCCTTTATGCTGGCCTACAGTTGATTCTGCCTGGCGAGGTTGCCCGCGCCCATCGCCATTCCCAATCGGCATTACGCTTTGTACTTCAAGGCAAAGGGGCGTACACCACGGTCGGCGGCGAGCGTGTCACGATGAATGTCGGGGATTTCATCATCACCCCTTCTTGGGAGTTCCACGATCACGGCAACCTCTCTGAAGAACCCGTTGTCTGGCTGGACGGTTTGGACGTACCCATCGTTGAAATGTTCGACGCCCAGTTCATGGAATACAACGAATCCCTCCAGCAAGAGGTAACCCGCGTCGAAGGTGAAAGCCTTGCGATGTTCGGCAATACCATGCGTCCGGTGGAATACAGCAGCCACAGCCATACCTCGCCTCTGTTCTGGTATCCCTACGAGCGTACCCGTGCCGCACTGGAAACACTCAAATTAACCCGAGAACCCCACGATGCCTGGGGGCACAAACTTGAATATCTCAATCCCTTGAACGGTCAAGCCGCCATGCCGACCATAGGGACTTTTATGCAGATGTTGCCCCAGGGCTTCAGGGGTCGTCCTTATCGTGCAACGGATTCCACCGTGTATGCCGTGATTGAGGGTAGAGGAAGCTGCGTCATCAACGATGAACGGTTGCCTTTCTCCCCCCGGGATGTTTTCGTCTGCCCATCTTGGATGAGCTACTCCCTTGAAGCTGACCAGGATACGGTCCTGTTCAGCTTCTCTGATCGTCCGGTCCAGAAGAGTCTTGATCTATGGCGAGAGGAGATTCTTTAAAAAAGTGACTAAAAAAATTTCTAACCCGTTACTTTTTCTATACAGGCTTTTGCAAACCTACCTACATTGCGTTTTACAGAACGTTTGAATTTGAGGCGAATTTGTATCCCCCCCCCCGCTTCAGAAATATATTTCCGAATAGCGACAACGTGACTGCAGTGCGTGACATGCATGACGATTTCGAACGGTACTGCCCTGACACGCGGGGTTGTTGGTTGTTGGCTCGGCCCGACCGCTATGTGGTAGCAGCCATTCCCCACCAAAAAGGAGAGTGGGTAGTGAAGCAATTGGAGGACATGTTCATGTCCTAGCCTTCATCCCGGTGGCTGCCCATTCCACAAAACCATTTGCTGACCACCGCTGCTTCCAACCGCAACAGGAGAGAGACATGACTGTAATCTTCGACGGCATCGCCTCGGGCATGCTGTTATTCCTCATCAGCGTCGGGTTATCGGTAACCCTGGGGCTGATGAAC
>RXJP01000077.1:0-4882 GCA_003963315.1 Rhodocyclaceae bacterium
GGCGGTCAAAACAGTTCCACCCTTTTGGTTTGGGGCCGCAGCAGGTTCTTTTCGTACTCGGCTTCGGCTTGGACGGTATTGAGGGTTTCCTGCTGGGTGGCGGCGATGCGGCGGCTGAAGGCGTCGCCGGTGGCGGGGATGCAGACCACCTTGCGCGACCAGGGGCCGCCCAGATCGGCGGCGACGAGGGGAATGCCTTCCCGTTCCAGCCATTCCCTGGCGAAATTGGCATTGCGGTCGCCGATGGCCATGCGGATGGCGCTGACAATGTTGCCGCCGCCGAAGGCCTTGGCCACCAGGCGTTCCTTGTGGGCACCCTGGTTCAACATGCCATTCACCAAGACCTCCATGGCGTAGTCGCCGTTGAGGACCACGTCGGTGTCGGCATGATTGCCCTGGGTGATGGTGGGCAGCAGGAAGTGGTTCATCCCCATCAGCCTGAGCCGGGGATCGTAGAGGCAGACGGCAACGCAGGAGCCAAGCAGGGTGGCGATGGGCCAGTCGCGGCTGATGAGCCAGCCGCCGGGATTGATGTTGGTGGCATTGCGTTCGTAGTCCCGGCCCTGCTGGTGCACATCGATCATGGACTTGCTGGCGTGTCGCGTCGCGTCTGGCCGTGGCTGTCGCGGACCACCTGGTCGAGCACCGTGCCTTCGGCATCCACCAGGCTTACTTCCAGGGGCATCTGGCCCAGGGCGTGGGTGGCGCAGGAAAGGCAGGGATCGTAGGCGCGGATCGCCACTTCGATGTGGTTGAGCAGCCCTTCCGTGATCTCGTGGCCGTCGAGGTATTGCTGGGCCACGGTGCGCACTGCCGTGTTCATGGCCTGGTTGTTGTGGGTGGTAGACACGATCAGGTTGGCCATGGTGACGAGATCATCGTCGCCCACCCGGTAGTGGTGGATCAAGGTGCCGCGGGGCGCCTCGATCACGCCCACGCCTTCGGCCGCGCGCTGGCCGCCGGTAATCATCAGGTCGTGGCTTTCCACATCGTCGTCGTGGAGCAGGTCCTTGATGGTTTCGGCGGCGAACAGCATTTCGACCATGCGCGCCCAGTGGTAGGCCAGGGTGGCGTGGATGGGCTTGCCCTGGCCGTGGGCGACGAATTCCTTGCGCTCGGCTTCGGCGAAGGGCGTGGGCATGCTGTCGCAGTTCTGCACCCGGGCCAGGGGCCCCACCCGGTACCAGCCGTTTTCCGGGCCGAGGGATTTGAGGTAGGGGAACTTCATGTAGCTCCAGGGCTTCACTTCCTCTTCGATGAGGGCGTCGTAACCCTGGTAGTCGGCCTGGTCGAAGATCAGCTTGCCGTCGGCATCCCGTGCTCGCAGGGCGCCGTGGTAAAGGTCCAGGCTGCCGTCGGGGGCCACCAGGCTCATGAAGCCGGAACGGAAGCTGCCGAAGCGGTCGTAGAGGGCGGGGTTCTGCTGGTGCAGTTGCTTGATGATGGCCACCGCATCGCGGCTCCAGGCCACCATGGTGTAGGCGTCCTTGAGCAGGGCGGCACGTTCCTCGGCGCTGAGGGATTTGTTCACGCCGCCGGGTACCGAGCCGGTGCCGTGCACCCGTTTGCCGGCGGTCATGCGGATCACTTCCTGGCCGAACTTGCGCAGCAGGATGCCCTTCTTGGCAATGTCGGGATGGGCGGCGGCGACGCCGACGATGTTGCGCTGGGCCACGGCCGAATCGAAGCCGAACAGCAGGTCCGGTGAGGAGAGGTGGAAGAAGTGCAGGGCGTGGGATTGCAGGATCTGGCCGTAGTGCATCAGCCGCCGCAGCTTGTCGGCGGCGGGGGTGAGGGTGGCCGCGCCGACGATGATGTCCATGGCCTTGGAGGCGGCCAGGTGGTGGGAAACGGGACAGATGCCGCACAGGCGCTGCACCATCACCGGTACTTCCCAATAGGGCCGGCCCTGGATGAAGCGTTCGAAGCCGCGGAATTCGACGATGTGCAGGCGCACCTGGTGCACCTTGTTGTTGTCGTCCAGCAGCAGGGTGACCTTGCCGTGGCCCTCCACCCGGGACACGGGATCGATGGCGACGCGGCGCAGGTTCTGGGCGTTGGCGGGGGCGGTTTCGAGTTCGAACATAGAGTTAACCTCTTTCAACACAGAGGACACGGAGACACAGAGTGCACAGAGCAAAGCGGATGAAACCTGCTAGGTTATTTCCGTTTTGCTGTTGAACTTCTCCCTGTCCTCTGTGGCTCAGTGTTCTCTGTGTCATAGGCGGTTGAGATTTCAATCGTAGTGCAGCAGGCCGTGGCCCAGGGCGGGGGTGCGGCCGGCGATCAGGTCGGTGAGGAACTTCCAGATGGCGTCGCCGGAGGGTGGGCAGCCGGGCAGGAAGTAGTCGATCTTCACCACCTCGTGGATGGGATGCACCTTGTTCAGGGGCAGGGGCAGTTCCGGGTCGTTGGGGATGCGGCTGCCGGCGGCGAGGCCGGGGCTGGTGTGATACACCTCCTCCAAAATTTCGGAGAGCTGCAAGTGGTTGCGCTGAGCAGGCAGGCCGCCGTTCACCGCGCAGGCGCCCACGGCGACGAGGATGCGGCAGTTGTGGCGGAACTCCCGCAGCACATGCACGTTCTCGGCATTGCACAGGCCGCCCTCGATCAGGCCGATGTCGCAGGGGCCGCAGTGCTTGATGTCGGTGAGGGGGGAACGGTCGAACTCCACCAGTTCCACCAGATCGAGGATGCGTTCGTCGATGTCGAGGAAGGACATATGGCAGCCGAAGCAGCCGGCCAGACTGGTGGTGGCGACCTTGAGCTTGGGCGCGTTCATGGGGGAATCCTGTTGTTAACCACGGCAATGCTGCGCAAAAAAATTTGAGCCACGGGGGACACGGGGGGCACAGGGAATTGCAAAAGATTTGGGTTTCCCCCGTGCTCCCCGTGTCCCCTGTGGCGAATGCCTTTGAGGTATTTCATGGCTGCTCATCCTCCACTGCGCTGATCGGCGCCGGGTCGTAGATGCGCTCGCCGATGGGCACGGCAAAGCCCACCCGCTTGGGCAGGATGACCCCGACTGGGCACACCGAGGCGGCGCGATCCGCGGCGCTGAAGTTGCTGTCCGCCAGTTGTCCGCTGGGACTGTTCACGATCAGGTGGGAGCCGATGCCACGCCCGGCCAGGGCGAACACGTTCTTGCCGTCCACATCGCGGCTGGCGCGGACGCACAGTTCGCACTGGATGCAGCGGTTGAAATCGAGCAGGGTATCGGGGTGGGAGGCATCCACCGGACGGTCCGGGTAGAAGTGGTCGAAGTGGGGCGTCAGCATGCCCAGCTCGTAGGCGGTGGCCTGGAGTACGCAATTGCCGCTTTTCTCGCAGGAAGGGCAGAAATGGTTGCCCTCGACGAAGAGCATTTGCAGCAGGGTGCGGCGCTTGTCGTCCAGGTCTTCCGTGCGGTTTTCCACCTGCAGGCCGGGCGCGGCTTGCAGGGTGCAGGCGGCGCCATAGCGGCCGCCGTCTATCTTGACGGTGCACAGCTTGCAGGAGCCGTGGGCAACGAAGTCCGGATGCCAGCACAGGTGGGGGATGTACTTACCCGCTGCCTTGGCCGCCTGCATCAAGGTCTGGCCCGGGGTGAAGGGGATGTCCTCGCCGTCGAGGACGAAGGTGGGGGAGGGCGAGACAGGGGGCTGGCTCATGGCGCGGTCTCCTCGTTGCTCAGGTGGGCCGCCGCATCGTTGCGCCCTGTCATCTGCCGCGCCTGGGAGAGGGCGTGGTCCAGGTCGAAGGCCGGTTCGTAGTCGAGGGACTTGAGATGCTTTTCGTAGGCGGGGCGGAATTTCTTCAAGGTGTCGAACAGGGGATTGCAGGCGGTGTGACCCAGACCGCAGTGGCTGGCGGTGGTCATCACCCGGTGCAGCTTGAAGATTTCGTCCACATCGTAGGGTGAGCCATGGCCGGCGGCGATCTTGTCCATCAGCTTGGCGGCAATGCTGGTGCCCACCCGGCAGGGGGTGCAGAAGCCGCAACTCTCGTGGGCGAAGAAGTGGATGTAGTTGCGCGCGGTTTCAAACAGGTCGCGGCTGCCGTTGAAAATCGTGAAGGCGCCGGCGGTGGGCAGATCCTCGAAGGCGATGCGGCGCTTGAATTCATTGGGCGCCAGACACTGGCCGGAGGGCCCGGAAACCTGCACCGCCTGGGTATCCGCCGCGCCGCAATCGGCCAGCACCTGGTCCACGGTGACGCCGTAGGGGTATTCGTAGATGCCGGGGCGGGCGCAGTCGCCGGCCACGGACAGCAGCTTGCTGCCGGCGGATTTCTCCGTGCCCAGGCTGCGGTACCAGTCGCCCCCTTTGGCGGCGATGAGGGCGGCGGCGGCCAGGGTTTCCACATTGTTCACCGCCGTGGGTTTGCCCAGGTAGCCGTGGGTCACGGGGAAGGGCGGCCGGTTGCGGGGCCGGCCCGGCTTGCCTTCCAGGGATTCGATCAGGGCCGATTCCTCACCGCAGATGTAGGCGCCGGCGCCCAGGTGGATTTCGATATCGAAATCGAAACCAGGCTGGCCGAGGATGGCCTTGCCCAACAGGCCGGCGGCGCGGCGTTGGGTCAGCACCGCTTCCAGGGTTTCCAGCATGTAGCGGTATTCGCCCCGCAGGTAGAGCAGGCCGTGGCGGGCGCCGACGGCGTAGCCGGCCACGGTCATGCCCTCGAATACCAGGTCGGCGCATTCGGTCAGCAGCACGCGATCCTTGAAGGTGCCGGGCTCGCCTTCGTCGGCGTTGCACACCACATAGCGGATGTCGCCGGGGGCGTTGCGGCAGCCTTCCCATTTCAGCGCGGTGGAGAACCCCGCGCCGCCCCGGCCGCGCAGGCCCGAGGTTTTGATTTCCGCCAGCATGCGCTCCGGGGCGCCCCGGGCCAGGGCCGCACC
>RXJP01000077.1:4932-27395 GCA_003963315.1 Rhodocyclaceae bacterium
AGCGGCCCGCGCAGGCGGATGTTGTTGTGGATGGCGAAGAATTCCCCAGGCCATTGGTCCAGGGGAACGCGCCCACGGATCAGGGCGACGATCTGCTGCACCCGTTCTTCCGTCATGGCGGTGATGGGCCGCCCGTTCACCAGCAGGGCCGGGCCCTGGTCGCAGAGGCCGGTGCAGGAAGTGGCGTCAACGCTGACCAGGCCGTCCTCGGAAACCTTGCCCGGCTCCAGCCAGAGGGCCTTGCACATGGACTGCATGAGTTCCGCGCTGCCCAGCATGCGGTCGCTGATGTTGTCGCTCCACAGCACCCGGTATTCGCCCACGGGGCGGGTGTAGAGGAAGCTGTAGAAGGTGGCGGTGCCCTGTACCCGGGCCAGGGGAAGCTTGAGGCCGTCGGCGATGGCTTGCAGGGTTTGCGGCGACAGCCAGCCTTCGGCTTCCTGGGCTTCCCGCAGCACTTGCACCAGTCGCGTACTGTCGTGGTGGTGGCGGGCCAGCAGTGCATTCAATCCGGTATCGGTCACAACAGGCTCCCTGAAGACGCATTCCAAGCGGCCAGAATACTCCGCCTTGATGACAGATTTTTGCGTTGCATCAAACCTTCAGCGCCCGTAGGCAATGATCTCCTGGGCGATGCGGTCCAAAGGTACCACCCGATCCACGCCCCCCAGTTTGATGGCTTCCTTGGGCATGCCGAACACCACGCAGGTGGATTCGTCTTCCGCTACGGTCTGCGCCCCCGCGCCGTGCATTTCCTTCAGTCCCCGGGCGCCGTCGTCCCCCATGCCGGTCATGATGATACCCAAGGCGTTCTTGCCGGCCACTTGGGCCACGGAGCGGAACAGCACATCCACCGAGGGTTTGTGCCGGTTCACCAGCGGACCATCGGCCACTTCCACATGGTATTGGGCGCCGCTACGCTTGAGCATCATATGTTTGCCGCCGGGGGCGATCAAGGCACGGCCAGGGGCAACCCGGTCGCCGTTCTGGGCCTCCCTTACTTCCACCTGGCAGATGCCATTGAGGCGCTGGGCGAACATGGCGGTGAATTTTTCCGGCATGTGCTGGACGATGACCATGCCCGGACAGACCGCCGGCAGGCGGGTAAGCACGGCCTCCAGGGCCTGGGTGCCGCCGGTGGAGGTGCCGATGGCGACGATGCGGTCGGTGGTGGCGGCCATGGCCGTGGTGCTGGCCGCCTTGGCCGCCAGCATGGCGTCGGTACCGAGTTTCGGGCGCGCCGCGCCGGCGGCGGAAGGCGTGAGGCGCCGGACATTGGCCAGGGCAGCGGCCTTGACGGCGCCGACCATGTCCGCCGAACTGTCTTCGAGGAACTGCTTGAGCCCCATCTTGGGCTTGGTGATGATACTCACCGCGCCGGCAGCCATGGCTTCCATGGAGGTGTGGGTGCCCTTTTCGGTGAGCGTGGAGCAGATCACCACCGGGGTGGGATGCTCGGCCATGAGCTTCTTGAGGAAGGTGATGCCGTCCATGCGCGGCATCTCCACGTCCAACACGATCACGTCCGGCCAGTTCTTCTTCATGGCCTCAAGGGCGAACAGGGGATCCGAGGCGGCGCCGATGAATTCGATGTCGGGATCCTTGCTCAACATCTCCCGGGCGACCTGGCGCACCACGGCGGAATCGTCCACCACCATGACTTTTATTTTCTTGGCCATCATGGCTTCCGGTAGATGGTGGGTTGCAGGGGATGCAATTCTTCGTTGATGCCGGTCAGGGTTTCGGAATGGCCGATGATGAAGTGTCCGCAGGGCTTCAGTTTGCGTGAAATACGGGCCACGACTTCCCGCTTGGTTTGGGCGTCGAAATAGATCATCACGTTGCGCAGGAAGATGACGTCGAAAGGGCCGATGTCCGGCAGGCTGATGTTCAGGTTGATCTGGCGGAAATTGGTATGGGCCCGCAGGCGGGGATCAATGAGAAAAGTACCTTCCTGGTCGCGCACACCCTTGAGGCAATATTTCCGCAGGTATTCCGGCGGCAGGCCGCGGGCTTTTTCCATGACGTAGTGGCCGGCCTCGGCCACCTTGAGCACGGACAGGCTGATGTCCGACCCGTTGACGGTCCAGTTGCCGTCGATGCCCAATTCGTCCGCCAGCACCATGCAGATGGTGTAGATCTCCTCGCCGGTGCTGGAGGCGCCGCTCCAGACATTGAAAGGGCGGCCCTGGGGATGAGACTGGGCCAGTTTGCGCAGGAAATCGAAGTGCTTGCTCTCGCGGAAGAAGTAGGTTTCGTTGGTGGTCAGCAGGTCCACCATGAGCTGGAACTCCTGCTTGTCGCTACCGGTGACGAGACGGTAATACTGGTCGAAGGTGTCGAAACCGTGGTGGCGCAGGCGTTTGCTCAGCCTGCCCACCAGCAGCACCTTCTTCGAGTCGGCCATGCTGATGCCGGCCACGTCGTAGATCAGTTTTTGGAAACGGGAAAATTCCGCATCCGAAATGGCGGGGTTGCTATTCATGGTGGAGTCTCTCCCCTGGTGCGACAGGGGAGAGGATAACCCTCAACCGGCCGGTGCTTGCAGCGCCGGCACTTCGCCGATGTTCTGCTCACCGACCTTGGTCAGCATCGCCATCTCATCCACGGACAGCACTTTGCCGATGTTGAGCAGGATGACGAATTTCCCCGCCACCTTGCCCATGCCGTCGATGAAGTCGGCGCGGATCCTGGCGCCGAAGGCCGGCGGCGGCTCGATTTCGCCGGCGGGGATGTCGATCACTTCGCTGACCGCATCTACCATTACGCCGATATCCTGACGGCCCTCCTCATCGCGCAATTCGAGGATGATGATGCAGGTGCGGCGGCCAACCTCGGTCTGGCCACCGCCGAAACGGGCGGCCAGGTCGATGACCGGAACCACCGCCCCGCGCAGGTTGATAACGCCGCGGATGAAGCTGGGCATCATGGGAATTTCCGTCAGGGAGCCGTATTCGATGATTTCCTTGACGTTGAGGATGCCCACCGCGTACATCTCCCGGGCCAGGAAAAAGGTCAGGTACTGCTTGGCCTCCTCTGTGACGGTGACGGGGCTGGCCGGTGGTTTTTTGGCGAGTTCGCCCATGGCCTTCTCCTCAGAACTTCTCGAAATCGGACTCGACCGGTACGGCAGTGGTGCGGGCACGGGGGGCGCCACGGGACACGTTGATACGAGTCGCGGGCTTGGCGGCAGAGCGCTTGGCGATGTTGCCTTCGTCCACCTGGAAGAACATCATCAATTCCTGCAATTGGGCAGCCTGGGCGCCCATTTCCTCTGCCGTGGCGGCCAGTTCCTCGGAGGCTGACGCACCTTGCTGCGTGACCTGGTTCAACTGGCCCATAGCGCTGTTGATCTGGGCGATGCCGCCGGATTGCTCTTGGGAAGCGGCACTGATTTCCTGCACCAGGTCGGAGGTCTTCTTGATGGTGGGCACCATTTCATCGAGCAGGTTACCGGCCTTTTCGGCCATCTTGACCGAGGAGCCCGCCAGCTCGCCGATTTCCTGGGCGGCCACCTGGGAACGCTCGGCCAACTTGCGCACTTCGGCGGCGACCACGGCGAAACCCTTGCCATGTTCCCCGGCCCGGGCAGCTTCGATGGCGGCGTTGAGGGCGAGCAGATTGGTCTGGTAGGCGATGTCGTCAATGATGCCGATCTTGCCCGCGATCTGTTTCATGGCTTCGACGGTTTCCTTGACGGCTTCGCCGCCTTCACCGGCTTCGGCGGCGGCCTTGGTGGCCATGGAGTCGGTGACCCGGGCGTTCTCGGTGTTTTGGGTAATGCTGGCGGAAGCCTGTTCCACCGTTGCCGAGATTTCTTCCACGGAAGCAGCCTGTTCGGAAGAGGATTGGGACAGGGATTGGGCGGTGGCCGACACTTCCTGGGAGGCGGAAGAGAGGGAATCCGCCGCGCCGCGCACTTCGCCGATGATATGGGACAGTTTGTCGATCATGGCTTGCATGGCGGCCTTGAGTTGGCCTGTTTCATCCTTGCTATCCACCGTGATTTGCACCGTCAGGTCTCCTTCTGCCAGGCGGCTGGCGACGTTGACCGATTCACCGATGGGTTTGGTGATGGAGCGGGTGATCCAGAAGGCGAAGCCGACGGCGATCAGGAGCGCGCCGAGGGTTAATGACAGGATCAGGTTCTTGGCGCTGGCAGCGCTACGACTTGCCTCCTCCCCGCTTTTTTCCATCAAGGCACTTTGGAATTCGATCAGATCAGTGACGGCTTTGATGTACTCGCCCTGGGATTTGCGTATTTTTTCGACCATGAAGGTGATGGCCTCATCCCGCTTGCCCGCTTTCTGCAGGTCTAGAAATTTGTCCTGGTCCGCCACATAGCTCTTACGTTTTTCGACGATGGTCGCGAGCAGCTTCTTACCTTCATCGCTCTTGATCGAAGCGGTCAGCTTGTCCAAGTTCTCCAGGATGACCTTGCGGGCATCACCGATCCGGTCGATTTCTTTCTGAACATCGTCACCCTTGACCAACAATGAGTTGCGCAGCGCCCGGGCAATGAGGTTTATGGCGTCGACGATGTTGTTGGCTTGTACCGTCTTGGGAAATTTGTCCTTCACCATGTCATTGACGTTGGCGTCGAGCTCCCCAATACGGATGAAGGCGATGGACGAGACTATCGACAGCAGCACGACAATCAGGCCGAAGCCCAGTCCGAGCCGGACACCGATACGCAGATTATTGAACATAGCTTTCTCCTGAATTAAAAACGGTTTGCGCTTGTGGCGCGTTCTTCGGTATTCACTGCCAATTGAGTCAAGGCTTGTACGTCTAGGATCAAGGCCACATCGCCGGTGCCGAGAATGGTGGAGCCGCCTATTCCGCGCAGGTTGCGGAAAATGGCGGCAAGGGGCTTGATTACTGTCTGGAATTCGCCCTGGAGCACGTCCACCACGATGCCGGCCTTCAGCGTGCCGCTCCTGACTACCACCACGTTCTCCCTTGCCGGAGGTTCGCCGGCGATCTCGAACAGTTCGCGCAGGCGTACGAAGGGCAGCACTTCCCCACGCAGGTTGAGATAGTTGTGCTCCTCGCTGATGCCTTGCAGTTCCAGGCACTCCACCACCATATCGAGGGGAATGACGTAGGAGGATTTGTCCACGCCCACCAGGAAGCCGTCGATGATGGCCAAGGTCAGGGGCAGCCGGATGACGAAACGGGATCCTTTGCCCGCTTCCGTGGTGACTTCCACCGTGCCGCGCAGGGCCTGGATGTTTTTCTTCACCACGTCCATGCCCACGCCGCGGCCGGACAGGTTGGTGACCTTGTCCGCGGTGGAGAAGCCGGCCTCGAAGATCAGGTTGTGGATTTCATGGTCGGACAGACTTTGGCCCGGCTGCACGATGCCCTTTTCGATGGCCTTGTTGAGGATGCGCTCCCGGTTGAGGCCGCCGCCGTCGTCCACGACTTCGATGACGATGCTGCCGGAGTCATGGTAGGCATTCAGCGCCACTCGGCCCTGCCCCGGCTTGCCCTGGGCTTCGCGCACTTCGGCGGACTCAATCCCGTGATCCATGGCGTTGCGTACCAGGTGCATCAGGGGATCACCGATTTTCTCCACCACCGACTTGTCCAGTTCGGTATCGGCGCCGGAAATGACCAGCTCGATATCCTTGCCCAGCTCTTTGGAAACATCCCGCACGACCCGATGAAAGCGGTTGAAGGTTTCGCCGATCTGCACCATGCGCAGTTGCAGGGCCGAATCGCGGATATTCTCCACCAGGCCGGAGACGATGGAAGTGGCTTCCACCAGGGTGGCCATGCCGCTCTTCTGGGCCAGCAGATTGGCGGAGGCGCCCGCGATGACCAGTTCCCCGACCAGGTCGATAAGATGGTCCAGTTTGTCTGCCTGGACGCGGATCAGGCGGGCTTCCGATGTCTTTTTGTCAGCGACCTGTTTCTGCTTGGCTGCGGCGGCCTCGACGATTTCGGGTTGTACGACATGTTGCTTGACCAGGATTTCGCCCAAGGGCTGCGGCGACGGCGGCGGTAATCCTTCTTCTTCAGCCACCCGGGCGGCAAGGGTTTCGCTGGTCTTCTGGTAGCTCAATCCTTCGTCCAGTTCCTCCCGGGTGACGGCGCCGCTGCGAACAAGGATTTCGCCCAGGCGCAGGCTTTCCTCAGGTAGCGCGTCTATCAATTCCAGGTAGTCGCTGAGCTTGCTGTTGGGCGGCAGGATGTGCAGGTCGCAGTCGTCCCGGACGAAGTCGAAGACGCGCTCGATGGCGGCCTTGTCGGCATGGCTGCGGAAATTGATTTCGAAGCCCAGGTAGCAAGCCTCGGCATCCATGGCGTCCGCTTCGGGCATGGCGTCGGGCAGGGTGGTCATGTGCACGATTTCGCCCAGGGACAGCAGGTAGCGAAGAAACGCGATGGGATCCATGCCGTTGCGCAGGACGTTCTGACCGAAACGCACGGAGATGTGCCAGCAATCGGTCATAGCTGTGCCGCTGTCATCTCTTTCCACATCGGCGCTGGTTGCTTCGGGCAAAGCAGGTTGTTCAGGCTCTCCGTCTTCGGTGAAACGGCGCAATCCCTCGGCGACCGCTGCGCCCGAAGCTTGTAGCCCATCGTCGGCATCGAGATGACCCTCTTCAACCCGGATCAGCAGCGCATCAAGGTGGTCGCACCCCCCGAGCAGGGCGGTGATCAGGTCGCTGCTGACCTCGATTTCGTTGTTGCGCAGCTTGTCCAGCAGGTTTTCCAGGATATGGGTGAATTTCTCGATATGGGTCAATTCCACCACGCCTGACGCACCCTTGATGGTATGCGCCGAACGGAAAATGGCATTGATGGTTTCGGGGTTCCGGTCGCCTTGTTCCATGCGCAGCAGCCCCCCTTCCAACTCAGTGAGCTGCTCCCGCGCCTCCTGGGCGTAAACGCTGTAAATCTCGTCCATGGCGGTGTCTAGGCTCCTTCTCCGGCAGGGATGACGACGGGGTCGCCGAAGAAGGCGCCCATGTTGTAGAACTCGATGATTTCCCGCACTGGGTCGCTATGGGCGGTGATGCGCAAGGTCCTGTCCAGGCGCTGACTTTCCTGTTTGGCCATGATCAGCAATTGGAAACCGGCGGTGTCCATTTCGCTGACGTGGGACAGGTCAAGCTCCAGTAGGGCCGTGGCGCGCACGGCGGCTACCAGTTGTTGTTTGACTTCCAGGGCGTTGTAGATGGTCATGTCGCCATCCACGATCAGCCGGCAAGCCCTATCGGTGAGGGTTTGAGTCGCAAACTCGGTCATGTGTCGCCTCGAGCGGAGGTTGTGGGAATGCGGGGCTAAAACAATTCGACTTTGGGGCCGGACATATCGACTGCGGTGCCGGCCATGTTCAGCGCCGAGTTGTGGCTGTTGCGCTGGGAGTGCATGACATAGCTGCTGTACATCTGGTCCAGATGGACCGAGAGGGGTTGCAACTGGAAGTTCGGATCGTCGCTACGGTCCAGGCGGTTGGCCAGTAGGCCGGCATGTTCATCCAGCCGGTTCAGGGCGTTGATGACTTGTTCGATCTGTTGTCGGGTGACATCCTGAAACTGGACGCTGGCCATGGCGTTCATGAACATGTCCACCAGTTGGTTGCTGGTGTCCTGCACCTTCATCAACACCTGGGTTTCGTGAGCCATGACCTCTTGGTAGCTCTTGCCCAGGTCGTCCAGTTGGGCGGCGAAATTTTCCAGGGCGCTCTTTTCCGCATCGATGTGATCGTTGGAAAGTTTTTCCTGGAACTGGGTCTCGATGGTCTGGGCGACGGCCTGGATGCCATGATTGATCTGATTCACCGCCTTGTCCGCTTCAGCAGACAGCTTGCGCACTTCATCGGCCACTACGGCAAAACCGCGACCGGCTTCGCCAGCCCGCGCAGCTTCGATGGCGGCATTGAGGGCCAGCAGATTGGTCTGGCCGGAAATGTTCTTGATGAGTTCCACCAGGGAGGACAGGGAGCGGGCTTCCTGGACGACCTTGGCGACCCGCACTTGATCCTCCTGGGCGGCGGCGATGCGTTCCTGGATATAGCTTTCCAGGGTGTCGATCATCTTGCGTTTGGCCTCGATTTTCGTCTCGGATTCGCTGAGCAGTTGGCTGGATTCGCTTTGGGTATTGTTGACGAAGGAGGACAGGCTGCTCACCACTTCGTCAATGCTTTGCAGG
Source organism: Rhodocyclaceae bacterium (assembly GCA_003963315.1). Taxonomy (GTDB): domain Bacteria; phylum Pseudomonadota; class Gammaproteobacteria; order Burkholderiales; family Rhodocyclaceae; genus AWTP1-18. Next base: position 13,099 of record RXJP01000077.1, read on the forward strand.
CGGGAGGTGATGTCGTAGGCGGCCGCTTCGGTTTCCTGGGTCACGGTCTGGAGCTGGCCCCTGACAACGTCGTTGAACGATGGAATCTGCATCAACTCGCCACTCACCTGCTGGGCTGCCGCGGCGATGGTATGCATCCGACCGGTCTGGCTTTCCGATGCATTTTCAACGCCATACAAGGCGTCGGAAAACATCATTTGGGAAAGCATCCGCATGGAAAGCACCCCCGCCGTCAGGATCAACACCGCGCCGACGGCATCGCCCATGGGTTGGCTCAGGCCCAACATGGGCAGGAAGCTTTGATGGAACCATTCGTTGAGGAAATAAATGGTCACGGCAACGCCAACATCCACCACCAACAGCAGCGTAAGCGACCGTTGGTTGAATTTTTTTACATCCATGCGGGAAAGCTCCCTATCGAAGGACCAGCTTGATGGTGTTGAGCAGTTCGTCAGCGGTGGCAGGCTTGACCAGCCAACCGGACGCGCCGGCAGCCTTGGCTTCCGCCCGCTTGCTTTGCTGGGATTCGGTCGTGAGGAACAGGATGGGCATGAACTTGTAGCCGGGGAGGGTGCGTACCTCCTTGATGAACTCGATGCCGTTCATCCCCGGCATATTCAGGTCGGTGATCAGCAAATCCACCTTGACCCCGCTTTTGAACTTGGCCAATCCCTCCTGGGCGTTGGGGGCTTTCTCTACGGCATAGCCCGCTTTGGTCAGAATGTTGGAAATGGAAAGCAGAATGGTGGCTGAATCATCCACCAGCATGATTGTCTTCATTGGGGCCAGTCTTCCTTAATAGAGATGTTCTCGGCCGAGAATTAGTTTTCGTTAATATGTTACTAAAGGTCTGGGAGATATATGCACAGAGTTGGTGCTATCGCTTCCATTAGGCTTAACTATGGCATGGTTTTTGTGACTTTATGAATACATAAATCCTATTTTTTTCCCCAAGCCGCTCCATCGCCCATCGGTCCCCTGGGAAAGCCGGTTGGTATGAAAGAGTTGGAAATCCCGGCGTGTAGAATTGCTTTCCCCTCCGTATCAGCGAAGCCTCCCAGTGCCTTCCGGCGATTCCCTCCTAGCCCGCAGCCTTGCCGCCGTCTGGCATCCCTGCACCCAGATGAAACACCACGAAGCCTTGCCCCTGGTGCCCATCGCCCGGGGGGAAGGGCTGTGGCTTTACGATCCCGAGGGCAGGCGCTACCTGGATGCGGTGAGCAGTTGGTGGGTCAACCTGTTCGGCCACTGTAACCCCCGTATCAATGCCGCCCTGCGCGACCAGTTGGACACCCTGGAGCACGTGATGCTGGCGGGCTTCACCCATGAGCCTGCGGTGCAATTGTCCGAACGCCTGTCGGCCCTCACCGGCCACGCCTTGGGCCATTGCTTCTATGCCTCCGATGGCGCCAGCGCCACGGAAATCGCCCTCAAGATGAGCCACCACTACTGGCGTAACAGCGGGCGGGTCGAAAAAACCGGCTTCCTCTGCCTGGAAGGCAGCTACCACGGGGAAACCCTGGGGGCCTTGTCGGTCACCGACGTGGCCATCTTCCGCGACGCCTACGCCAGCCTTTCCCGGGATGTGCGCACCGTGCCCAGCCCCGATGCCCGTCGCGCCGGCTCCGGGGAAACAGCGGTGGACGTGGCCCGCCGCGCCGCCGCCGGCCTGGAGCGGACCCTGGCCGAACACCACGGCGAAATCGCCGCCCTCATCGTCGAACCCCTGATCCAGTGCGCCACCGGCTTCGCCATGCACGACCCGGAGTATCTGCATCTGGCCCGGCAGCTCTGTGACCGCTACGAGGTGCATCTGATCTGCGACGAAATCGCCGTCGGTTTCGGTCGCAGCGGTACTTTCTTCGCCCATGAACAGGCGGGCATCCGGCCGGATTTTCTTTGCCTGTCCAAGGGCATTTCCGGCGGTTATCTGCCCCTTTCCGTGGTGATGACCACCGACCGGGTGTACGCCGCCTTCTACGACGACGCCACGACGCGGGGCTTCCTCCATTCCCATTCCTACACCGGCAATCCCCTGGCCTGCCGCGCCGCCTTGGCCACCCTGGACATCTTCGCGCAGGACGATGTGATCGCCGCCAATCGCCGCCGGGCCGAGAGTTTCACCGCCTTGTTGGCCCCCCTGCGTGGGCACCCCCGGGTCAGCCATTTCCGCCAGCGCGGCATGATCTGGGCCTTCGATGTGGTGGATGCCCCCGCCGATTTTTCCCGCCGTCTGTTCAGCGCCGCCCTGGAACGGGAAGTGCTGCTGCGGCCCATCGGCAACGTGGTGTATTTCATGCCGCCCTATGTGCTGGAAGAGGCCGATGCCGCCTTCCTCGCCGAGCGCTCCCTGGCGGCACTGGGGGCGGTGCTGTGAGAAAGATTGTTAACCACGACGCACATGGCGACACGGCGAAGATCCAAGACAAAGGCATTAGCCACGGGGAGCACGGGGGACACGGAGAAAGGCAAGGGCAAAAGCTGCCCGATACCAGGTTTGCTTTTCTGTTTTTCTCCGTGTCCCCCGTGCCCCCCGTGGTTAACAGCTTTTCTGTTTTTTGCCGTGTCGCCATGTGCGCCGTGGTTATCCCGGTGTGTGCGCCATGATCTATGACGAGATCGAGCAGCAGCTCGCCGCCCTGGACCACCAGCACCTGCGCCGTCATCGGCGGGTGGTGGATGCGCCTGTCGGCCCCCATACCGCCGCCGACGGCAAGGCCCTGCTGTCTTTTTGCAGCAACGACTACCTGGGGCTGGCCGCCCATCCCGCGATTGTGGAGGCTCTGTGCGCAGGCGCCCGGCGCTGGGGGGCGGGTAGCGGCGCCTCCCATCTGGTGGGGGGACATTTTCGGCCCCATGAAGAACTGGAAGAGAAGCTCGCCGAGTTCGTCGGCCTGCCCCGAGCCATCACCTTTTCCACCGGCTACATGGCCAACCTGGCGGTGACGCCGGCCCTGGTAGGGCGCGGCGATGCGGTGTTCGCCGACCGCCTCAACCATGCGTCCCTGATCGATGCCGCCCTGGCTTCCCGCGCCGAGCACAAGCGCTACGCCCACAACGACATGGCTGCCCTGGAAAAGCTGCTGGCGGCCAGCGACGCGAAACGCAAACTGATCCTCACCGACGCCGTGTTCAGCATGGATGGCGACGTGGCGCTGCTGCCGGCGCTGTTTGAATTGGCGGAACGTTACGATGCCTGGCTGGTGATCGACGATGCCCACGGTTTCGGCGTGCTGGGCCCCCAGGGCCGCGGCAGCCTGGCCCACTTCGCCATTCCCGCCTCGCCCCGCGTGGTGTTGATGGGTACCTTCGGCAAGGCCGCCGGCGTGGCCGGTGCTTTTGTCGCCGGCGACACCCGGGTTGTGGAGTGGTTGGTGAACACCGCCCGCAGCTACATTTTCACCACCGCCGCACCGCCGGCCGTCAGTTGCGCCGTGCTCCAGAGCCTGGCCTTGATCGAGCAGGGCGATAGCCTGCGCGCGGCGCTCCAGGCCCGTATCGCCCAGTTGCGCGGTGGCGCGGCCGAGTTGTGTCGGCAGCGGGGTTGGCAATTGGCGGAGCAGGCGGTCACTACCGCCATCCAGCCCATTGTCGTGGGGGAGAACAAGAAAGTGTTGGACGTTTCCCGGGCCCTGGAAGCCCAGGGCCTCTGGGTGCCGGCCATCCGCCCGCCCACGGTGCCCAACGGCACGGCGCGATTGCGGCTGTCCCTCTCCGCCGCCCACAGGGAAGCCGACGTGGCAGTCCTGCTGGCGGCGCTGGAGCGCTTGGCGTGAGCGTGAAACTCGCCATCACCTCCCAAGGCCAGGGACCCCAATTGACCCTGGTGCCCGGTTGGGGCCTGGGCAGCGGTGCCTGGAACCTGGTATCCCATTTGTTGGCCAAGCACTTCACCGTGCATACGGTGGAACTGCCGGGTTACGGCGCGGCCGATCCCGCCCCCGAGGCCAGCCTTGATGAGCTGGCCGACGCCCTGGCGGAAACCTTGCCCCCCCGCGCCATGGTGTGCGGTTGGTCCCTGGGGGCGCTGATATGCCTCAAGGCCGCCCAGCGCCAGCCGCGCAAGGTGGCCCGGTTGGCGCTGGTGGGGGCCACGGCTTCCTTCGTCCAGCGGGAAGGATGGCCTGAAGCCTTGCCCCCAGCCCAGTTGCAGCAGTTCATCAGCGGCCTGGAAGCCGATCCGGCCGCCTTGCTCAAACACTTCGGCAGCCTCATCCACCAGGGTGACGGCAATATGCGCCAGGCCATTCGCGCCCTGCGCCACTGCCTGGGGGATGCGCCGGGCGGTCTCACCGCCGACGAGGAAACCCTGCGTGCCGGACTGGCCATGCTGGGCGACACCGACCTGCGCGCCCTGTTGTCCGAAGTGCATCAGCCGGTGCTGTTGATCCATGGCAGCGCCGACCCCCTGATGCCCCTGGCGGCGGGCGAACGCTTGTTGCAGGCCTTGCCCTCGGCCCGGCTTTCCGTGTTCGGCACCAGCGCCCACGCGCCTTTCGCCTCCGACCCCCTGCGCTTTGTCGCGGAAGTGTGCACCTTCGCCGGGATAGGGGAGTGAGGTGGGAATATGAAGCTTAGCCACGGGGAACACGGGGAAATGCAAAAGCCCCGGTTTCCCCCCAGGATCCCCGTGCCCCCGTGGCTATTTTTTTGCCGCGATTCAAGGGATATGTGCTGATGGCACAGGCTGAAATCCGCCGCGCCTTCAGCCGTGCCGCGCCTCGTTACGATGCCGTCGCCGACTACCAGCGCGAAGTGGGCAAGCGTCTGTTGGCCGGGCTGCCCTGGTCCGAACTGTCCGGCCGCGTTCTGGATCTGGGTTGCGGCACCGGCCATGGCAGCGCCTTGCTCTCCCACGCCTTCGCCGGATTGGAAGTGACGGCCCTGGATTTCGCCCTGCCCATGGTGCAGCGCCTGTTTTCCGCGCCGCCGGCGCTGCCCTTGAAGGTCTGCGCCGATGCCCAGCAGCTCCCCCTGCGGGATGGGTGTTTCGACTTCTGCTGGTCCAGCCTCGCCTTGCAGTGGTGCGACCCGGCGCAGGTGTTCGGCGAGATCGCCCGCGTGCTCAAGCCCGGCGGCCGGTTGGCCCTGACGACCCTCGGCCCCGCTACCTTCGCCGAATTGCGCCAGGCTTTCGCCGCGGTGGACAGCTATCGCCACACCATCGATTTTTGCGACGAAGGGCCGCTGCGGGAAGCCTTGTTGCAAGCGGGCTTGAAGACCGTGCGCTGGGAGCGGCGGAGCATCGCCCTGTATCGTCCCGATGTGCGCAGTTTGCTGGCCGGCGTGCGGGAGCTGGGCGCCAATCGCATCGCCAACGTGCAGCCGGAGCAGCGCCGCAGCGGCCTCATGGGCAAGGCCGCCTGGCAGCGGCTGCAACAGGCCTTCGAAACCCTGCGCACGGCCCGGGGCTTGCCCCTCACCTACGACACTTTTTTCATCTACGCGGAAAAATGACGGCCTTTTTCATCACCGGCACCGATACCGAGATCGGCAAGACCTTCGTCACCTGCACCCTGTTGCGGCGCTATGCCGCGGCCGGCGTGCGCGCCGTGGGCATGAAGCCCGTGGCGGCGGGGCTGGATGGTCATGGACACAACGAGGATGTGGAGCAGTTGATCGCCGCCGCGCCCATGCCGGCCGACCGCGCCCTCATCAATCCCTACGCCTTCAAGCGCGCCATCGCCCCCCACCTGGCGGCGGCGGAAGAGGGGCGGGACATCCGCTTCGCTCCCATCCACGCCGCCCTGGGCGAGTTGCGCAAACAGGCCGAGGTGGTGCTGGTGGAGGGCGTGGGCGGTTTCCGCGTTCCCCTCGGTCCTGAAGGAGACAGTGCTGACCTGGCCCAGACCCTGGGTTTACCGGTGATCCTGGTGGTGGGCCTGCGCCTGGGCTGCATCAACCACGCCCTGCTCACGGTGGAGGCCATCGCCGCCCGGGGCTTGCCCCTGGCGGGGTGGGTGGCCAATAGTGTCGATCCCCTGATGCAGCGTCCCCAGGAGAACGTCGCTACCCTGTGTGATCTGATCGTCGCCCCCCATCTGGGCACCCTGCCGTACCAAGCGCCGCCCCAGCCGGATTCGGCGGCAGGATTCGTGCGTTTGCCATAATTTTGTCCCGGCTGGTCCTGGGGAAGTGAAGGGTAGAGGCCGGGTAAATCCGCGCTGGATGCGGGTTTTGTCATTTTGAATATATAAAGCGCATACTACGTCCGAAGCGGATTCTCAGTGCCGCGTGGAAGGACGATTATGACAATCACAAGAAGCGAGCGGGACTCGATGGGCACCGTAGAGGTTCCCGCGACGGCGTTATGGGGCGCCCAGACCCAGCGTTCCCGGGACCATTTCCGCATTTCCAGCGAAAAGATGCCGCTGGAGCTGATCCTGGCCCTGGCCCAGGCCAAGCGGGCCTGTGCGACGGTGAACAGTGAATTGGGCCTGTTGGACCGCCTCAAGGCGGAGGCCATCATCGGCGCAGCCGACGAAATCCTGGCGGGGGACCATCTCGATCAATTTCCCCTCTCCGTGTGGCAGACCGGGTCGGGCACCCAGAGCAACATGAACATGAACGAGGTGCTGGCCAATCGCGCCTCGGAATTGTTGGGCGGCCAGCGGGGAGAGGGCCGGCTGGTGCATGCCAACGACGACGTCAACCTGGGGCAATCCTCCAATGACATTTTCCCCACCGCCATGCATGTGGCCGCCGCCCTCGCCATTACCGAAAACCTGCTGCCGGCCTTGACCAGTCTGCGTCGTTGCCTGGCGGGTAAGGCGCGGGAATTCGCCGCCATCGTCAAGATCGGCCGCACCCATTTGCAGGACGCCACGCCCCTCACCCTGGGCCAGGAGTTTTCCGCTTATGCGGCCCAGCTCGAACAGGCGGAAACGGCCGTGGAAGCGGCACTGCAACCCCTCTGGGATCTGGCCGTGGGCGGCACCGCCGTAGGCACCGGGCTCAACACCCATCCCCAGTTCGGCGCCCGGGTGGCTGCTGAACTGGCGCGCAGCACCCGGCTGCCCTTCGTCAGCGCCGGCAACAAGTTCGCCGCCCTGGCCGGCCACGATGCCCTGGTGTTCGCCCATGGCGCATTGAAGACCTTGGCCACCGCCCTGATGAAAATCGCCAACGACATCCGCTGGATGGCTTCCGGCCCGCGTTCGGGCCTGGGGGAACTCAGCATTCCCGAGAACGAGCCGGGCAGTTCCATCATGCCGGGCAAGGTGAATCCCACCCAGTGCGAAGCGTTGACCATGGTCTGCTGCCAAGTCTTCGGCAATGATGTGGCCATCACCGTGGGGGGCGCCATGGGCAATTTCGAACTGAATGTGTTCAAGCCCCTGATCGCCCACAACATGCTGCAAAGCGTGCGCCTGTTGGCCGACGCCATGGGCAGCTTCGAAATCCACTGCGCCTCGGGTATCAAAGCCAATCAGGATCGCATTGCGGAGTTGTTGTCCCGTTCCTTGATGCTTGTCACCGCGCTTAATCCCCATATCGGTTACGACAAGGCGGCGGAAATCGCCAAGTACGCCCACCAGCAGGGCACCACCTTGAAGATTGCCGCCCTGGCCCTGGGGTATGTGACGGAGGAACAGTTCGATGCCTGGGTGAAACCGGAAGGGATGGTTTAAGCCCTTTTCCCAGGCACGCGCTCAATGCAGTTCGGCAGCGGCCCCGCAGCACTTCTTGAATTTCTTTCCGCTGCCGCAGGGGCAGGGATCGTTGCGGCCCACCTTGGGCGCATCGCGCTGGACAGTGGTGGCGACGATGCGTTCGTGCATGGCTTCCCGATAGGGTAGCCAGAACTGGTAGAGCACGGCGACGCCGGCGGCGATCTGCTTGGCCAGGGCTTCCCGTTGGGCCGGGGTCTGCACCTGTTTGCGCTGTTCCGCGCTGATGTCTTCGGCGCCCAGCAAGTAGATGGGCAGCAGCGCTTCCATGGCCTTCCCGTTTTCGAACAGGGGCTGCCATTCCCGCCGCGCCAGGCCCAGGCCGGTGAGGAAACCGAAGCTCCACATTTCCCCGTCCAGGTATTCCCTCTCCTTGTCCTGATAAGCCACGGTGTCGAGGATGGGTTCGAAGTCGTCGGCATGCAGGCGGTCGATGATGCCGTTGAGATGGCGCTGGATCAGCCCGGTGATGCGGGCAGCCTGATCCGCCGAAGCGAAATCGGGCAGGTCCCCATCCTTGGGGCCCCAGATTCTGGGCAGCCAGCGGTCGGCGGGCAGGGTGACGGGGCCGAGGGCGATGGCGGTGAGGTAACCGTCCAGGGTGTCCACCATCATGGCCTGGTCGGAAGTGGCATCGGAACTGAGGAAGCGGTCGAGTTCCGCCAGTTCCTTTTCGGAAAGGACGGCGGGCAGTGGGGCTGTTGTCATGGAGGGGCAGGCCGGAGAGCGGCCGGAAGAAGGATCAGGGAAGCAGTCGGGGGCGACCGGGCGCGGCGGCATTATCGCAAGGCGGCGGGTTTTCTGCTCGCCCAGGTGCGACCTTGGTTTGGGCGTTCAGGCCAGGTCGTCGGGCCTGTCCACATCCCGCAGCACGCCGCTGTCGGCGACTTCGCAATGCACCAGTTGGTCCGCCGCGGCGGCTAGGAGGGCGCGTGCCCCGGCATCGCCGTCGAGGGCGGCAAGTTGCTTGAGCCAATGGTGGGCAAAGCCCACCGGGTGGCCACGCTGGCCGAGGTAGTAGGGCGCGGCGAGGGAAGCGCCTTGGCGCAGGGCGTCGGCGATTTTTTGATGGCTGGCGGTTTCGATGAAGGGCATGTCGGCCAGGGCGACGACCCAGCCGGCGGCATCCGCCGTTGCGCCCACGCCTGCGGCCAGGCTATGGCCCATGCCCTGGGCCGATTCGGCGCTGAAGACTACCCGGTAACCCGCCGCCTCAAGCAATGCGGCCAGGGTGTCGCTGCCGGGACGGAGCACGGCAGCCACCTGGTCGCAGGCGGGGAGCAGCCGTTGTGCGGCAGCCAGGGCCATGGGCGTGCCGTCGGCCAGGGGGTGCAGCAGTTTGTCGCTGCCGAAGCGGCTACCCATGCCGGCGGCGAGCAGGATGCCGACGATGGGGGAAGCGGGTTGGCTCACTCGATGCGGCAACCGGCCCGGGCGTTGGTCGGGGTGTCGGCGCGGGTGGCGATCGTGGGCGCTGTCGTCCGACTCGCCGTGGTGGCGACGCCGTTCTTCACCGCTGTCATCTCGGCCAGGATGGCGACGGCGATTTCCGGCGGCGTGTGGCTGCCGATGGGCAGGCCCACCGGGCCGTGGAGTCGTGCAACCTCGGCCTCGGAGAGATCGAAGTATTGCAGCAGACGCTCCCGCCGCTTGGCGTTGTTGGCCCGGGAACCCAGGGCGCCGACGTAGAAGGCCGGCGACTTGAGGGCCTCCAGCAGGGCCATGTCGTCCAGCTTCGGATCGTGGGTCAGGGCCACCACCGCGCTGTGGGGGTCGAGGTTCAGGGCCAGCACTGCATCGTCGGGCATGCCCGGCACCAGTTCCGCCGCGGGCAGGTCCCATTCGCTGCTGTATTCGATGCGCGGATCGCATACCAGCACCCGGTAGCCCAGGGCCTGGGCCATGGGGGCGAGGAAACGCGAGATCTGGCCGGCGCCGATCAGCAGCAGGCGCCAGGCCGGGCCGTGCACCGTGGTCAGGCGTTCGCCATTCCACTGCAATGCGTCGCTGCGGCAGCCGTCACGCACGTCCACCTCGCCACTGGCGAGATCGATGCTGCGCAGGGCCAGTTGTCCGCTTTCAATGCGGCTCGCCAAGGCTGCCAGTAGCGCGTCGTCGGGGGCCGGTTCCACCACCAGTTCCAGGGTGCCGCCGCAGGGCAGGCCGAAACGCTGGGCCTCGTCGCGGCTGACGCCGTAACGCAGCACCTGGGGCCGGCCGCCGGAAAACTCGCCGGTGGCCATGCGGGCGATCAGTTCGTCCTCGATGCAGCCGCCGGACACCGAGCCTTGCACCCGCCCGTCGTCCCGCAGGGCCATCCAGGCCCCGGGCGGGCGCGGCGCCGAGCCCCAGGTGCCGGCCACGGTCACCAGGGCGAAGCGATGGCCGGCGGCGGCCCAGCGCCGGGCCGCGTCCAGCACCTGCGTATCCAGGCTGTCCATGCTCACGCCGCCAGGGTGGCGCTGTTGAAGGGCAGCCGCATCAGGCGTTTGCCGCTGGCGGCAGCGATGGCATTGGCCACCGCCGGCGCCAGGGGCGGCACGCCGGGTTCACCGATGCCCGTGGGAGCGGCCGACGAGGGCACGATATGCACTTCCACCTTGGGCATTTCATTGATGCGTAGGGGCGGATAGCCGTCGAAGTTGCCCTGCTCGACGCGACCTTCCTTGAGGGTGATTTCGCCGTGGAGGGCCGCCGAGAGGGCGAAGCCGACAGCGCCTTCCACCTGGGAGCGGATGTTGTCCGGATTGATGGCGGTGCCGCAGTCCACCGCGCAGACGATGCGGTCCACCTTGACGCTGCCGTCCTTGGCCACGGTGACTTCCGCTACCTGGGCCACGCAGGTGTTGAAGGATTCATGCACCGCCACGCCGCGGCCGCGCCGTTCGCCGGCCTTGCCCGGCGCGAGGGGCTTGCCCCAATCAGCCTTGGCGGCGGCCAGCTTGAGCACGCCGGCATGGCGGGGATGGTCTGCGAGCAATTCCAGACGCAGGGCCACTGGGTCTTTGCCGGCTGCCGCGGCCACTTGGTCGAGGAAGGTTTCGGTGGAGTAGGCCGTGTGGGACGAGCCCACGGACCGCCACCACAGCACCGGCACCTTGATGTCGGTGGGGGTGTGCAGGTCCACCGTCAGGTTGGGAATGGCGTAGGGCAGGTTGGCCGCACCTTCCACCGAGACGACATCAACGCCATCCTTGATCATGACTTTTTCGAAAGGGGAGCCGAGCATGATGGATTGCCCCACCAGCCGGTGGCGCCAGCCGGTGAGCTTGCCGCCGGCATCCAGGGCCGCTTCCAGGGTGTGGTGGAACAGGGGCCGGTAGTAGCCGGCCCGCATGTCATCCTCCCGCAGCCAGACCAGCTTGATGGGCGCCTTGCCGCCGCTGGCCTTGACGATCTGGGCGGCTTCCAGCACGTAGTCGGAATCCTTGCAGGCGCGGCGGCCGAAGCTGCCGCCGGCGTAGAGCATATGGATGTTCACCTGCTCCGGCTTGAGGCCGAGCAGGGCCGCCAGGGCGTACTGGTCGCCGGTGTGCAACTGCTCGCCGTTCCATACTTCGAGGCCATCAGCATTCAGGCGCATGACGCAGTTCATCGGCTCCATGGCGGCATGGGCGAGGTAGGGGAAGTCGTAGCTGGCGCTGACCACCTTGGCCGCCTGGGCGAAGGCCTGGTCGGCGTTGCCGGTCTTCGCTGCCACCTGGCCCGGGGTTTTCGCCAGTTCCTTGTAGCGGGCGAATATCTCGTCGCTGCCCAGGGTGAAGGCGGCGCTTTCGTCCCAAGTCACGGACAGGGCGTCGCGGCCCTTCTTGGCGCTCCAGGTGTCGGTGGCCAGCACCGCCACCCCTTGCGGAATCTTCACCACGTCCACCACGCCCTTGATCGTCTTGGCGGCAGAGGCGTTGAAGGTCTTCACCGTGGCGCCGAAGCGGGGCGGATGGGCGACCACCGCCACCAGCATGTCCGCCAGGTGGATGTCCTGGGTGAAGACCGCCTTGCCGTTCACCTTGTCGGCGGTGTCCTTGCGCTTGGCTTGCTTGCCGATCAGCTTGAAGTCCTTGGGATCTTTCAAGGCGACCTTATCCGGCACGGTTTCAGCCGCCGCCAGTTCCGCCAACTGGCCGAAGCTCGCCTTGTGGCCGGAAGCCGCATGGCTGACCACGCCGGCATGGACGGCGATCTCGGACGCCGGCACCTTCCATTTGCGGGCGGCCGCCGCCACCAGCATGGCGCGGCCCGCCGCGCCGGCCTTGCGCATTTGTTCCCAGGAGTTGGCCATGGCGGTGCTGCCGCCGGTGCCCTGGGCCGGGCCCCAGAACAGGTTGTTGTAGCGTTTGGCGTCGGCCGGCGCGCCCTCGATGCGCACTGTCTGCCAATCGGCATCCAGTTCTTCCGCCAGGATCGTGGCGAGGCCGGTGTAGGTGCCCTGGCCCATTTCCAGGTGCTTGGAAATCACGGTGACGAAGTTGTCGGCGCCGATGCGGAGGAAGGCATTGGGCTCGAAATGCACCGGGCTTATCGTGCCGCTGCCGGCCTTGCCCGGGCCGGCAACCGCGGCCAGGGCGCCGGGCAGCATGAAGCCGAGGGTGAGGCCGGCGCTGCCTTGCAGGAAACGGCGGCGGCTGAGGCTGAGATTTTCAATGGTCGTCATGTCGTCTCTCCTCAAGCCAAGGCCTTGGCCGCTTCATGGATGGCGGCGCGGATGCGCACATAGGTGGCGCAGCGGCACAGGTTGCCGGACATGGCATTGTCGATGTCGGCGTCGCTGGGTTTGCGGTTCTTGCTGAGCAGGGCGACCGCGCTCATGACCTGGCCGGATTGGCAGTAGCCGCACTGCACCACGTCCAGCTTGCGCCAGGCTTCCTGCACCGCTTTCCCCACACGCTGGGTGTCCACCGCTTCGATGGTGGTGACCTTGCGACCGGCCACGGCGGAAATCGGTACGGAGCAGGAGCGCATCGGCGTGCCGTCCACATGGACGGTACAGGCGCCGCACAGGGCTTGGCCGCAGCCGTATTTGGTGCCGGTGAGTTGCAGGGTGTCGCGCAGGGCCCAGAGCAGGGGGGTGTCCGGGGCAATGTCCACCTGGCGGGTTTTGCCATTCACATTGAGTTTGATCATGGGCGGCTCCAAGGAAGGGGTTGATGAGCCCGGAAAGGGGAAACCGGGAACAGGCTAGCGCAGAATCTAGCCGACGGCAGCGTTCATCCGATAACTGAATCCTGCGAAATTATTGCCTGATCCTCCGAATCATCATCCTAGTTCACGAAACGGGAAAGGGAACGGGATAATCTGTCGGTCATCCTGACAGAGGGGAAAGCATGGCGATTGAAGGGAATTCTTCTACGGTGACGGCAAGGGCGTTGGCATCTGCGCAGCGGGAGCTGGCGGCGATCATTGAACGATATTGCGACGATGACGGCATGTTCGAAACAGCGGTGCCCGGCCTTTCCTTCTTTCGTTCATCCACCACAAGCACGCCGTCCTGCGGGGTGTACAGATCGGTGTTGGCGCTGATTCCCCAGGGGGCGAAGCGGGTCACCCTGGTGGATGAAACCTACGAATACGGCTGTGACCGCTACCTCGTCACCTCGGTGGACCTGCCGGTGGTGGCCCAGGTCACCCAGGCTTCGGTGCAGGCGCCCATGCTCTGCTTCGTTTTCGAACTGGACCCGCGCAAGATCCGCGACCTGATGGGGGAACTGGCCCTGCCCAAGCCGCCGCCGGTCACCATGACGCGGGGCATGGCGGTGAGCGAGTTGTCCCTGGCCGTGCTCGATCCGGCGCTACGCCTGGCCCGCCTGTTGGATTCGCCCCAGGACATCGCCGTTCTCGCGCCCTTGCTCGAACGGGAGCTGCTCTACCGCCTGCTGACCGGAGCGCGGGGCATGCATCTGCGCAACATCGCCCTGGCCGACAGCCATAGCCAACGCATCGCCCAGGCCATCGACTGGCTCAAGGACAATTTCCACAAGCCGCTTTCCATCGATGAATTGGCGGGCGCGGCGAACATGAGCAAGTCCTCCCTGCACCAGCACTTCAAGGCCCTGACGGCCATGAGCCCGTTGCAATACCAGAAGCACCTGCGACTCCAGGAAGCGCGGCGCCTGATGTTGGTGGACATGCACGACGCGGCCTCGGCGGGCCATCGCGTCGGCTATGAAAGCCCTTCCCAATTCAGCCGCGAGTATCGCCGCCTGTTCGGCGCCCCGCCCCTGAAGGACATGGCGCGGCTGCGACAGAGCGCTTGAGCAACCACTGAACCGGCGGTTGTTAAATCCATCCGCAGACGTTTTGGACGTCGGGTTTCCGCCCTTTTCTGTCAGAAAGTACTCTCCGCCAAATTGTTCTGCTCTAACACCTCTCGCAAGGTATGGCCACTGCCGCGATTACCCAGAGTACAACCCCCGTCGTATCCCGCCTCGTTGTCGCGTCCGTTGAGGAGCGGGCAGCCGCCGAACAATTCGGCTACCCAGTCGGCGAAGGCGCGTACCTTGGGTGAGAGGTGGCGGTTTTGCGGGTAAAGCACGGAGATGGGCAAGGGCAATGGCTTTAGTTGTTTGAGCACTTCCACCAGGGCGCCGCTTTCGAGATGGGGCAAGGCCATGAAGCGCGGTGCCTGAATTA